>DATAYY010000014.1:0-3423 GCA_036272325.1 Caldimonas sp.
ACGATGCCGCCGAGGCTGCGCGCCTGCGACAGATCGCAGAACCACACGCCGCCCGGAAATTCGCCGAGCCAGCTCCATCCGAAACGCAGCGCGAGGCGTGTCTTGCCGCTGCCCCCCATGCCCAGCACCGATACGAGTCGCGCACCGGCCTCCATGCGCCGTTCGAGCTCGGCCAGGGCTTCGGCGCGGCCGACGAAACTGTCGCGCTCGGCCGGCAGGCCGTGGCGGATCTCCCGCGCCGGAAGCCACAGCTCGCCCAGCCGAACGACGCGGTAGGCCTTGTCGGCGTCAGAAGGCGGCAGGAACGGCGCGCCGTCCGCTCCGACTTCGAACAGCTCGAGCGGCTCGGCCAATCCTTTCAGGCGCCAGTGGCCGTGCGATTGCACGCGTAGCCCGAGCTCTGGCAAGGCATGCCGCGCGGGCGCGGACAAGAGCGTCTGCCCGCCCAGCGCCACCGACATGACGCGTGCCGCGGTCGCCTTGGCGGCGCCGTCGACCTCGATCGGCTTGGCGCCCCGGGCAATGTCGGCAGCGTCGTTCGCGCGCAGCGTGACCGGCCCGACATGGAGGCCGGCGCGTGCCTTCAGCGGTGGCTCCAACGTGGGCAGCGCCTGCTGATACGCCAGCGCATAGCGCACCGCGTCAGCCGCGGTATCGAACAGCAACAGCATGCCGTCGGTCTTGTCGATTTCGCGGCCGCGCCAAGCGGGCAGCAGATCCCGCGCGATGCGATCGTGGGCCTGCCACAGCGTTGCCGTCGCGGCGTCGCCCAGCGCTTCGGCCAATCGCGTGCTGTCGACGACGTCGGTCAGCAGAAGGGCCTTCAGCTCGCTCATGCCACCCAGCCCTGTCCCTTCGCGGATTCGCGCCTGCCTGTCATTCAGGTGCTGTTCGACAGCCCGACTGCGATCTTCAGCCCGTAGATGAGGATCGGCGCGACCAGCGACGCGACGACCTCCTTGACGATCTTCGGGTTGAACGGCCAGGTCGACGCCGCGAGAACCTGGCTCTCGTACGCGCCCAGGACGACGATCGGCTCGTAGAGGCCGGCGGCCTCGCCTGCTGCGCCTTCGGCGAGCTTGCGCTTCAACTCGCTGCGGGCCGCGCTCCAGTGTTGGTGAACGACGGCAAGCTCCCGCCGCTGCGCTGCCACCAAGGCATCATGGATGCTCCAGATCGAGGTGAAGAACAGCGTCAGCGAGACGACGATCATGATCGAATAGATCACGAGCGATTGCACCGTGTAGAGGGTCTGGTAGGACTGGAAGAGCAGGCTCAGGCAGGTGCCGCCGACGAAGATCAGCGAAACGCTTTGGCCCCAGCGCGCCAGCGGCGTGAACGACCGGCGGTCGAACAGGTCCAGTTGCAGGCTGGAGCGAACGATGCGGGTGAATCGCCGCGTCCGCACCAGACAGTCGTAGATCGCCAGCGCCATCAGGCTGAACATGACGCTGTTGGAAGCGAAGACGTAGAGCAACAACCATCGACCGTCGATGTGCCAGGGGTCGGTGACCCAAACGGAGAAGGCCGCGCCGAGCAGCAGCGCGCTCCACTCGCCGCGCCTGTTGATTGCATGGGCATGTTCGACGAGCTCGGGCCGGTCGGTGAGGGACCGAATCGCATCGATCGCCAGCGTCCAGCGTCGACGAAGCGGCGGATAGATCGCCAAGATGTAGAGGACCACCGCGGGCTCGAGGCCCATCTTCCAGAGGCCCCATCGGCCGCCCACCGCGACCCCGCCGTGCATGAAGACGGCCACGAACAGCAGCAGCACGAGCAGGCAGGCGACTGCGAGGGCCAACGCCCGGCGAGGCAGAGCGACGTAGCCGACCAACTGGTCGACGAGCGACTGCGGTCTCGTGTTCATCTGGAGGGAGTCGATCGAAGCCATCGCGGAATCATCGCCCGATTGGAAGCCATGCGCGCTCGTTGTCCGAGCGACTACCGAGGAAGTGCCGGCCGGCGCGGCATGTCCTGCGAAGCGGCGGCTGGCTGCGTCGGCTCCCCGGCACGCCGCTCGTGCATGCGGCCGAGCGCCCTCGACAGCGCCAGCCATCCGGCAGCGACCGGCAGCGCGCATAGCGCCACCGCGCCGAGCTTGAGGCCGATCGCCTGCAGGCTTTCGAACAGCCAGCCGAAGACGGCGTCGGAGCCGCGATAGACGACGACGTCGATGAAGTTCTTGGCCTTGTACTTCTCCTCGCGATTGACGACGGTGAAAAAGACCTGGCGCGCCGGGTTCGCGATCGCGAAGTTCATCCAGCGTTGCCCGACCTGGAACACGAGCACGACACCGAGCGTCGGACTGACGAAGAGGCAGGCGAAGCCGACGAGGTAGACGACCGGCAGCGCGCCCGCCGCGACGCCGATGCCGAAGCGCTCGAGAAATCGCCCGGTGGCGAAGACCTGGGTAGCGAGCGTCAGCAGGCCGACCGCGAGATCGACGCTCGCGAACACGCGCGTCTGTGCGGCCGCGCCCTGCACCTCGGCGGCGACGACGTGCGCCTGCGCGAAATAGAGCACCGTGGCGCCGAACGACAGCAGGCTGATCCACGCCGCGAGGCCGAGCAGATAGGGCGAGCGCACGATCTCGCCCACCGCCGCGAAGGCGCTGCCGCCGATCGCGCGCTCGTCGCGGCCCGGCCCGTGCGCGGTGCCGGCCGTGCGCTCGAGCTGGTGAACGCAGAGCACCGCGAGCTCGAGCAGCAGCAGCGCCACCAGCAGCAGGTTCGCCGGCCCGAGCGGTCCGGAGAGCGCGAGCGTCACCGCTGGGCCGACGAGCGAGCCCGCTGTGCCGCCGGCGCCGATGAAGCCGAACAGGCGCTTCGCCTGCTCGCTGTCGAACAGGTCGGCCATGAACGACCAGAACACCGCGACCGCGAACAGGCTGAAGACGCTCACCCAGACGAAGAACACCCGCGCCACTGCGACCCGCTCGACGCCGAGCACGAGCAGCAGCCAGAACACCGCCAGGTTGACAGCGAAGAAGTGGTAGACGATGGCGATGAAGCGGCGCCGCGGCAGCCGCGCCACCAGCGCGCCGTAGAGCGGCTGCGCGACGAGCATGGCGGCGAAGGTCGCGGTGAAGAGCCACGGCAGCGCCTGGATGCCCCCGGCGATCGCGAGCTGGTCGCGCACCGGCCGCAGCACGTAGTAGGCCGCGAGCAGGGTGAAGAAGTACGCGAACGACCAGAGCGCGGCACGGCGCTCCGCGGGCGTCGCCGGCATCAGCGCCCGCAGCCAGCCGGGCGCCGGCGTCACGGCCTGGAGCGCAGCTTCTCGCGCAGCTCGGCAGCGTTCGCGCTCGGCCCGTAGCCAGGGCCGCCGCGCTGGAACGCGCGTGCGTCCGCGAGGCTGCCGGCGACGACTGGCTCGAAGCCGGCGTCGCGGACGAGCTCGGCAGCGACGCGGACCGCTTCGGCA
>DATAYY010000015.1:0-30241 GCA_036272325.1 Caldimonas sp.
CACAGTCGCGACCCGCACCTACTACCACGACCAGTTCAAGAGGTTGACATGATTGTCTTGAAAGCAGCACAAGAAAAATTCCTTGGTGCGTTGCAGGCGGTCTCCGGAATCGTCGAACGGCGCCATACGCTGCCGATCCTCGCCAACGTGCTCATCCGCAAGAACGGCTCGACGATCGAGTTCACGACCAGCGATCTCGAGATCCAGGTGCGAACGAGCGCCGAGCTCGGCGGTGACGGCGGCAACTTCGCGACCACCGTCGGCGCCCGCAAGTTGATCGACATCCTGCGCTCGTTGCCGGCCGACCAGACGGTGACGCTGTCGTCGACGCAGACCAAGCTCACGCTGGCCGGCGGCAAGAGCCGCTTCACGTTGCAGACGATGCCTGCCGACGACTTCCCGCTGGTGCAGGAGTCGGCCGACTTCGGGCCGATGTTCAGCGTGCCGCAGAAGACGTTGAAGACGCTGATCGCGCAGGTCCACTTCGCGATGGCGGTGCATGACATCCGCTACTACCTGAACGGCATCCTCTTCGTCGCCGAAGGCAAGAGCCTGACGCTGGTCGCAACCGATGGCCATCGCCTGGCCCTCGCACAGGCGACGCTCGAGCGCGAGATCCCGAAGCAGGAGGTGATCTTGCCGAGAAAGACCGTGCTCGAGTTGCAGCGGCTGCTGCGCGATGACGAGGCGCCGATCGAGATGCGGTTCGCGCCCAACCAGGCGAAGTTCTCGTTCGCCGGCATGGAGTTCGTCTCCAAGCTCGTCGAGGGGAAGTTCCCCGACTACAACCGCGTCATCCCGAAGAACCACAAGAACCGCGTCACGCTCGGCCGCTCGCCGCTGCTGCAGAGCCTGCAGCGCGCGGCGATCCTGACCAGCGACAAGTTCAAGGGGGTTCGCGTCAACATCGAGCCGGGCACCTTGCGCATCGCGTCGTCGAACGCCGAGCAGGAAGAGGCGATGGAAGAACTCGAGATCGACTACGGAGGTGACGCGATCGAGATCGGCTTCAACGTCACCTACCTGATCGACGCGCTCGCCAACATGGGCCAGGAGATGGTGACGGTCGAGTTGCAGGACACGAACTCGAGCGCGCTGATCACCGTACCCGATCAGACCGGGTTCAAGTACGTCGTCATGCCGATGCGAATCTGATGCGAGCCAAGAACGTTGTGACCTCCGCCCTGCCCGAATCGGCTGACGACGAGAACGACCGGAAGCCCGAGATCGCCGGCACGCACGGCGACATGGCGAGCAGAGCCTCGACCAGCCCGCTCACCGCAGCCGCCCTGGTGAACGGCAACGGCGATGAGCCGGCCTACGACGAGACCAGCATTCAGATCCTGGAAGGCCTGGAGGCGGTTCGCAAGCGCCCGGGCATGTACATCGGCGACACGTCCGACGGCACCGGGCTGCATCATCTCGTGTTCGAGGTCGTCGACAACTCGATCGACGAGGCGCTCGCCGGGTACTGCGACGATATCGTCGTCACGATCCACACCGACAACTCGATCTCGGTGACCGACAACGGCCGGGGCTTTCCGACCGGCGTGAAGATGGACGACAAGCACGAGCCGAAGCGCTCCGCTGCCGAGATCGCCATGACCGAGCTGCACGCTGGCGGCAAGTTCAACCAAAACAGCTACAAGGTCTCTGGTGGACTTCATGGCGTCGGCGTGTCGTGCGTCAACGGCCTCTCCAAATGGCTGCGCCTGACGGTTCGCCGGGACGGCCTCGTGCACTTCATGGAGTTCCGTCAGGGCGTCCCCCAGGACCGCGAGGTCGAGGAGCGAAACGGCGCCCCCGTCTCGCCGATGAAGGTGACAGGCGAAACCGAGAAGCGCGGCACCGAGGTCCACTTCCTGCCCGACCTCGAGATCTTCTCGAACATCGACTTCCACTACGACATCCTCTCCAAGCGCCTGCGCGAGCTGAGCTTCCTCAACAACGGCGTGCGCATCCGGCTGGTCGACGAGCGCAACAACAAGGCCGACGACTTTGCCTTCGCCGGCGGCGTCAAGGGTTTCGTCGAGTTCATCAACGCCGGCAAGAAGGTGCTGCACCCGAACGTCTTCTACGCGACCGGAAAGAAGGAGAGCGACCAGCATTCGATGATCACGTCGGAGGTCGCGATGCAGTGGAACGACGGCTACAGCGAGAACGTCCTCTGCTTCACCAACAACATCCCGCAGCGCGACGGCGGCACCCATCTGACCGGCTTGCGTGCGGCGATGACGCGCGTGATCAACAAGTACATCGAGGACAACGAGCTCGCCAAAAAGGCCAAGGTCGAGGTCACCGGTGACGACATGCGCGAGGGCCTGACCTGCGTCCTCTCGGTCAAGGTGCCGGAGCCGAAGTTCTCGAGCCAGACCAAGGACAAGCTGGTCTCGAGCGAGGTGCGCGGGCCGGTCGAGGATGTCGTCAGCAAGGCGCTCAACGACTATCTGCTCGAGAACCCGACCGACGCCAGGATCATCTGCGGCAAGATCGTCGACGCGGCGCGTGCGCGCGAGGCAGCGCGGAAGGCGCGCGAGATGACGCGCCGGAAGGGCGTCCTCGACGGCATGGGGCTGCCCGGCAAGCTCGCCGACTGCCAGGAGAAGGACCCGGCGCTGTGCGAGATCTACATCGTCGAGGGCGACTCGGCGGGCGGCTCGGCCAAGCAAGGCCGCGACCGCAAGTTCCAGGCGATCCTGCCGTTGCGTGGCAAGATCCTCAACGTCGAGAAGGCGCGCTACGAGAAGCTCATCACGAGCAACGAGATCCTGACCCTGATCACGGCGCTCGGCACCGGCATCGGCAAGGGCACCGGTGGCGACGACTTCGATGTCGCCAAGCTGCGCTACCACCGCATCATCATCATGACCGACGCCGACGTCGACGGCGCCCACATCCGCACGCTGCTCCTGACCTTCTTGTTCCGGCAGATGCCCGAGCTCGTCGAGCGCGGCCACATCTACATCGCCCAGCCGCCGCTCTACAAGGTCAAGTTCGGCAAGGACGAGCAGTACCTGAAGGACGGCCACGAGCTCGATGCCTACCTGATGAAGGTCGCGCTCAAGGACGCCCGCCTCGAGACCGGGCGTCACGCGCCCGGCGACGAGACCGCCGCCGTGCTCGCGGGCGAGACGCTCGAGACGCTGGCCCAGAAGTACGTGATCGCCAAGAACGTCGTCGAGCGGCTCTCGAACTGGATGGACGTCGAGGCCTTGCGCGCGATCGCCAACGGTTTGGCGCTCGACCTCGACTCGCTCGCCGCGGCCGAAGCATCGGCGGCGGCGCTGCAGGCGGCGCTGCACGACGCCGAGGTCGCTGCCGAGTTCGATGCCCGCACCGACAAGCACGTGCTGCGCATCAGCCGGCTGCAGCACGGCAACGTCAAGTCGAGCGTGATCAGCGCCGACTTCGTCCACGGCGCCGACTACGAGGCGCTCAGCACTGCCGGCGGCACGTTCCGCGGCCTGGTCGGCGAAGACGCCGTCGTCAAGCGCGGTGAGGGCGAGCGGCAGAAGGAGGCCAAGGTCGCCGACTTTCGCGAGGCGATGTCGTGGCTGCTCCAGCAGGCTGAGGCCGCGGTCGCGCGCCAGCGCTACAAGGGTCTCGGCGAGATGAATCCCGAGCAGCTCTGGGAGACGACGATGGACCCGGCCGTCCGCAGGCTGCTTCGAGTTCAGCTCGACGACGCGATCGAGGCCGACCGCGTCTTCACGATGCTGATGGGCGACGAGGTCGAGCCGCGCCGCAACTTCATCGAGAGCAACGCGTTGCGGGTCGCGAACATCGACGTCTGACCCGGCCGGGCCCGCCAGGCGTCGCCTCGGCGCCGGTGGCATGCCGAATGCCCCGCGTTGTTCTTTCGAGGAGGCGCGCGTGCTCGAGAAGCTGCCTGATGCGATCGGCCACGCCCTGCGCGATCAACGCGCAGGGCTCGACAAGACCGCGTTCCGGTCGATCGACCTGCGCGCCGGCATGGCGCAGATCGCGGTGACGAGCCTCGCCTTCGTCGACCATGCGCGGATCCCGGCCCGCTATACCGCCGACGGCGCCGGCGTGTCGCCACCGCTGCAGTGGAGCGGCGTGCCGGGGGGCGCGGCGTCGCTCGTCGTCATCGTCGAGGACGCAGACGCGCCGACGCCGCAGCCGCTCGTCCATGCCATCGTGGTCGACCTCGCGCCCACCGACGGTGCGCTCGCCGAGGCCGCGTTGCCGAGCAAGGACCACGACGGCAGCGGCGTCCGCGTGGGCCGCAACTCGTATCTCCAGGCGGCCTGGCTGCCGCCGGACCCGCCGCCGGGCCATGGCCTGCACCGCTACGCATTCCAGCTCTTCGCCCTCGCTGGCGGCAGCTTCGACGGCGCGCCAGGTCGCGATGCGGTGATCGAAGCGATCCGCGAGCACGGCCTCGCGAGCGGCTGTCTGATCGGCACCTACGAGCGGCCCGATGGCTCGATCCAGGAGCCGGTCGCCGGCGAGAGCGTGGCCTCAATGCCGGCCGCAGGCCTCGCGACCTGAAGCGAGGTCGAGAGCCACGCCGTCCTCGCCCGGCACCGGGTCGAACAGATCCGGCGCGTCGGCACGGCGTGCACGCTCGATTGCGAGCAAGCGGCGCTTGGTCGCGGTGCCACCCGGCGCTGAGAAGCCGCCAAGGCCGTTGCCCGCGGCGATGACGCGGTGGCACGGCACGACGATTGGCCAGCGATTGCGGCCGAGCGACTGGCCGATCTCGCGCGCGGATGCGCCGCCGCCGACACGCGCGGCGACTTCGCCGTACGTGAGGACGTGGCCGGCGGCGATCGCACGCGTCGCTTCGTAGACGCGGCGATCGAAGTCATCGATGCCGGCGAGATCGAGCCTGGCAGCATCGAGGCCAACGTGCTCGCCGCCAAGCAAGCGGCCGATCGCTGCCACGATGGCGGCGATGTCGCTCGGCGGCGCGGTCTCGAGCGCATCGGTGCAGCGCTGGCGCACCCGGCGCTGCAGCGCCTCGCGCGTCGCCGCCGGGAACCAGACTCCGGTCAGGCCGACGTCGTTCCAGGCGATCGCGCAATCGCCGATCGCGGTCGCGAACAGGGCATAGCAACCGGCGTGCGCCATGGCCCGGATGCTAGGGCCGCCGTCGCGGATGCGAACGCGTTGGTCGGAGTGCCGGCGCCGGTGTCGAGGAATTGGCGACGGAGCCCGAAGGCCGCCTCGCCGGTCGGGCGCCCGGCCCGCGAGCCACCGACAATCCAGCATGCTCGAAGTCCTGCCGCGTCGCCGGCGCAGCCTCAGTTGCGGCATCGTCGTCCTGCTCGAGGCGCGCGAGCTGCTGCTCTGCCACGTCACCGGTCAGCGGCACTGGGATCTGCCGAAGGGCGGCATCCATATCGGCGAGAGCGTGCGCGAAGCGGCGCTGCGCGAGACCCGCGAGGAAACCGGCCTCGCCTTCGCCGCCGACCGACTGCTCGAGCTCGGCCGCCACGCCTACACCGCGCGCAAGGATCTGCATCTGTTCGCCTGTCTGTCGGTGCGGATCGATGCGCGCGAGCTGCATTGCGCGAGCTGCTTCGTCGACCGGCTTTCGGGTCGGATGCGCCCGGAGATGGACGGCTTCGGCTGGTTCGCATTCGACCGTATCCGTGCGCTGTGCTCGCCCAAGCTCAGCCATGTGCTCACCACGCAGCTCGACCTGCCGCACATCGTCCGGCAGCTCGTCGCCGGCGACCGGCAGCCGCTCGCCGCCTGAGCCTCGGCGGCCGCCCCACGGCTAGCGCGACAGCACGAGCTTGACGCCGAAGCCGATCATGAAGACGCCTGCAGCGCGGCCGAACAGGCGGCCGAGGCGCGGATCGGCGCGCATGCGCGCGGCAAGGCGCTGGGTGAGCATCGTGACGATCGCGCCGTAGAGGAAGGTGAGGACGGCGATGGTCGCCGCCATCGCCGCGAAGGTCGCGATGCCAGCCGGTCGCGACGGATCGACGAAGAGCGGGAAGAACGCCATGTAGAAGACGATCGCCTTCGGGTTGAGAAGCGTGATCGCGAACGCCTGGCGGCAGTACTGGCCGGTGCGAATCGTCAGTACCGGTGCATCGCCGGGCTTCGCGAGCAGCATGCGCACGCCGAGCCAGGCGAGATAGCCGGCGCCGAGCCACTGGACGCCGCGAAACGCCGCCGGATAGGCGGCGAGCACGGTGGCGACGCCGGCGACCGCGAGCCACATCAGCACCTGGTCACCGGCGATGACGCCGAGCGTCGCCGCCAGGCCGCCGCGTCGGCCGCCCTTGCCGGTCGAGGTGATGAGGGCGAGGTTGCCCGGGCCGGGAATCATCAGGAAGACGATCACGGCGATGACGAACGAAGGATAGTCGGCAATGGCGAGCATGGCTGCGCGGCAAAGGGGCGGTCCGCCATTGTCGTCGCCGGCGGCGGCTGACAATGATGCGCAATCCGCATTCGCCGCCATGGTCGACCCCGCGCCTTCACCTGCACCCACGACCGCGCTTCCGGAGCGCGTGCGCGCCTTCGTCGACGCCGCGCGGATCGCGTGCGAGTCAGGTGCGTTCGAGATGCTGGTCCTCGCCAAGCCGCGCGCCGCCGGGCCGAAGGCGATCCGGATCCGCCGCATTGCCCTCAAGGGACATCCCGCGCTCTCGTTCGTCGCCGCCCACGCGACGCGCGACGTGACCGAGAACCTCGCGGTCGACGTTGGACTGGCTGCTGTCGAGGGTCACCTCGACCCCACGAGTCCGGCAGCGTTCGCCCACGCGACGCTGCGTACGCGAACGGAGGATCTCGAGCTTCTGATCAGCCGAAAGGGGCGCGCGACGCTACGCCGGCACGTCCGCACGGCCGTCGATGCGCCGCCCGACGTCGGCGCCGCGTTGCCGACGCACGACCGCGAGCGCGCGCGGCGCCTGCCGCTCGATCTGCCTTGGCTGGTCGAGCTCGGCCTGACCGATGCGAGCCATCGCCTCGTCCCGTCGATGGCGCGCAAGTGGCGCCAGATCGACAAGTTCCTCGACGTCCTCGACCACGCGCTCGACGCATTGCCGCCGCCGCGTGACGGCGGCGCGCCGCGGGCGCTGCGCGTCGCCGACTACGGTTGCGGCAAGGGGTATCTGACCTTCGCCGTCCACGAGCATCTGCGCCGTCGCTTCGGTGTCGCCGCGCCGGTTACGGGAGTCGAGCTGCGCGCCGAGCTGGTCGAGTTCTGCAACGGTGTCGCCGCGCGTTGCGGGTGTGAGGGGCTCGCGTTCGTCGAAGGCGACCTGCGCAGCGTCGCGCCGGCCGAGATCGACGTCATGATTGCCTTGCACGCGTGCGACACCGCGACCGACCACGCGATCGACCTCGGCATTCGCGCCGGCGCCCAGATCCTCGTCTGCGCGCCGTGCTGTCACAAGGAGCTGCGGCCGCAGATGACGCGACCGCGGCTGCTCTCGGGGTTGCTGCGGCACGGTGTCCACCTCGGTCAGGAGGCGGAGATGGTGACCGACAGCATGCGTGCGCTGTTGCTCGAGACCTGTGGCTACGAGGCGCGCGTGTTCGAGTTCGTCTCGCTCGAGCACACGAGCAAGAACAAGATGATCCTCGGCCGGCGGCGCGAACCTGGCGGCGGCAACGCCGACCGGGCGCGGGCCGAGCTCGACGACCTCAAGAGCTTCTACGGCATCCGCGCCCAGCGCCTCGAGACGTTGCTCGCCGGCCGCGCAGGCGAAAGCCCCACCGGCACCGCTCAGGCCTGCCAGACGCCATAGCCCTGTTCGCGCAGGCCAATGCCGAGCTCGACCTCCATCTCGCGCGCGGCGTCGTACGGCATCGGGTTGTACACCGCGTAGAGCGCCGGCAGCAGGCGAACGCCGAAGTCGTGGACGAAGCGGTTCGCCTGGATGCCGGCCTTGTGGCGGTCGAAGCGGAGGTCGGGATCGAGCCCCGTCATGCCGACGTAGACGAAGGGCTTGCCGAGCTGGTGGTCGGGGTTGGCGCGCCGGAAGGCGGCGACGTTCCAGACCCGATCGTCGAGCTCGACGACGTAGACGTGGTAGCGATGCGAGCGCGAGCGGCGCGACGCGGCGGCCACGGTCCTCAGCCTAGGCGCAGGGAACGATCCTGAATTCGACCCGGCGGTCGAGGACGTCGAAGCTGTCGTCGGTGCCGCTGCCGACGATGTTCTGGCGAAAGCCCATGCCCTCGGCGCGTGTGCGGCCGGCGAGCTCGGGCGCCTCCGCGATGAGGCGCTGGCGCACGTACTGCGCCCGCTTGAGCGACAACGCGTCGTTGACCGGCCCCGGGCCGCTGCGGCTGGTATGGCCGACGACCGCGACGCAGCTCTTCGCCGCGACTGCCTCGAGTGCGATCTGGTGCAGCCACATGCCGTAGGCGCCGCTGATCTTCGGGTCGGACCAGAAGTCGGTGCTGCCGGGGCTGAACAGGAACTTGACGCCGAGCTCGTTGTAGGCGATGCCGAGCGCGACGATGCGGCCGAACGCCTGCTCGGCCTCGGCGACGTTGCCGAGTCGCATGCTCGTCAGATAGATGCCGCTCTGCACGCGCAGCTGTTCGCCCTGCGGCGTCGCCAGCACGCTGCGGTACTGGCCGAGCGCGTCCTGGTACTTCTCGGCGTTGTAGAGCGTCGTCGCCTCGCTGATGACGCTGGCGGCGCCGATCCGCTCCAGGTAGTAGCTGTCGGCATGCTGGCCCGGTGTCGTCGTCGACGTCCTGGCGTAGCCCTCGACGATCTTGTCCTTGATCAGCACCGGCACGTCGCGGTAGTAGCGCGACGGCGTCTGGTCGAGGTTTTCCTCGCGCGCGAGCGACCACGCCTGCGCCACGACGAGCCCCGTGCGCAGCTCGGTGAGCGCGAGATTGAGGCGCACGGTGGGCTTGCCGAGCGGCGCCGTGGGCACCCGCGCGATCGTTCCGGTGAGAAGGTACTGGGCGCGGCCGAGGTTCGCGGTCTGGAACGGCAGGAACTCGAACTGCGGATACAGGCTCACCGTCCGCTGCACGACGCGGCGCTCGAACAGCATCGTCGTCTCGGTCTGCTCGCCGGTGATGGTGTCGATCATCGGATCGATCGTGACCGTGCGCCGCGGCGTCTTCGCGTCGGGCTTGGTCAGGGTCGACTCGATCTTGGCGAGGAACGCGGGGAGCTTGCCGGTCTGCGCGACCAGCCGGTCGGTCGCGTCGGCGGCGGCCTTCTCGAACGTCTGCGGCTCGGACGAGGTGCATGCGCTTGCCAGCAGCACGACGCCGAGGACGAGCAGCGTGCTGCGGTCGCGCGCGACTGCAGCGGCGCGGGCCAGCATGACGGTCACTTGCATTCGCGCTTGAAGAAATCGGTTTCGGCGGGCGTGATCTTCTCGAGCGACGCCTTCTGCAGGATCTCGATGCAGCGTGCCTGGCGCTCGAGCGGCGTCGCCGCGGTGATTGGCGGCGCCGCGACTGGCGCGGACGGGCGCGCAGCCTGAGACGGCACGCGAGCGGCCGGTGTCGCCGCCGGCGCGACCGCAGGCGCCGTCCCGGCGGCGACGGCACGTGGCGCTGCTGCGTTGGCGGCGGTCGGCGTCGTCGTCGCAGAGTGCGGCACTGGTGTCGCCGTCGCGGTCGCGGCGCGCGCCGCTGGTGTCGCCCCCGCCGTCGGCGGCGAGACGGCCGCTGCGGTCGCCGCCGTCGCGGCGCGGGCAGGTGTCGCCGCTGGGGCTGCCGATGCGGCGGCGGTGCCGGCGCTGCGCGGCGCAGGACGCGTCGCGAACTGGAGCACCAGCGCGGCGATGCCGATCAGCGCGCAGGTGCCGGCGATGACGCCGTACAGCGCGCGCTTGCCGAGGCCGCGCGCCTGTGCCGACTGCATCCAAGACGGCGGCGCGCGTTCGGCGCCGTCCGCCGCTCGCTCGGGTGACGGTTTGACGGCGGCGCGAGGCTTGACTTCGGCGACCGAGGCCATGGCGGGCGCCGGCGCGGTTGCGACGGTCGGCGACGGCGTTGGTGGAGGATCGGGGACGGTGATTTCGCGGTCGCGTGTCGGCGAGCCCGTGAACGGCTCCTGCATCAAGTCCGGCGCCGGCGCGAGTGAAACCGCCTCGGGTGCCTCGATGTCGCCCATCAGCGCCCGAAACTCGGCGTGATCGGGCGGCCGGCGGCGCGGCTGCACCGCCATCGCCGCGTCGATCGCGGCGAGGAAGCGCTCGCTGTAGAGCCCGGCAGCGACGATCGAGAGCGGCCGCATGCGGTCCTCGGTCAGCCGATCGGCGGCGGCGGGCGGGTCGTTGCCGGTGATGGCGGCGTGGACGACCGCCGCGAGCGCATAGAGATCGGTCCACGGCCCGCGCGTCGTTCCCGCCTCGCTGCCGTATTGCTCGATCGCCGCATAGCCTGGCTTCAGCGCCGCCGCCGGCGTGTGCTTCATCGCCTCGATCGCGTGCGCGGCGCCGGCGAAGCCGAGCAGGACCGGGCCGAACGGCGTCAGCACGATCTCGTCGGGGCTGATGTTCTGGTGCCAGACCGCGCCTTCGTGCAGCAGCGTGACGGCGTTGAGGATGGGTTTCAGCCAGGCCCGCAGCTCGGCCTCGCTCGGCACGTGGCCGAGCTCGGCCAGCGTCGTCTTCAGCGTCGGTCCTTCGTAGTACGGCATCACCATGTATGCGGTGCCGTTCTCTTCCCAGAAGCGGTAGATCTTGACCAGCGAGGGATGGTCGAAGCGCGCGAGCACACGCGCCTCGTTGAGAAAGCTGCGCATTCCCGCCTTGACGGCATCGAGGTGGCGCTCCGAGGCGACGACGACGCTCGTCGACCCCTGCAGCCGACCGGCCATCGCCGCCGGCATGTACTCCTTGATCGCTACCTTGCGCTGCAGCGCGTGGTCCCAGCCGAGGTAGACGATGCTGCACGTGCCCTCGCCGATCAGTCCCTTGATCTCGTACTCGCGCAAGCGGGTCCCGATCGGCAGCGTATGACCGGGCGTGGCGGCGGGGGCGCGAACGGCCTCGGCTTCGTGGACCGGTGACATCGGGATCTGGGTGCTCCTGTCGGGCGTGGCGACGTCGCGAATCGCCGCGGTGCGCAGCGGGCCCGGCATTGTCGCGCGGGCACCCTCTTGGGCTGCCTTCGTTGCGCGGCGTGCTGCGCAACAAAGTCACGTCATGCCGACGCGCGGGCGGTCTCGGGGGGGTCAGCCCGGGGCGGCACCGCGCCGGCGGAACATGCCGAACCCCTCCATCGTCAGCACGACTTCGTTCGCCTGGTTCATCACGTCCCAGCGCGAACGGATCATGCCGACGCCGGGTCGACTTGCCAGCGGCCGCGATTCGAGCACCTCGAGGCGGACGTGCAACGTGTCGCCCGGATAGACCGGTCGCAGCCAGCTCAGCTTCTCAAGTCCCGGCGAGCCGAGGCTCGCGGCGTCGAGCAGGTAGGCGTCGCACATCATCCGCATCGCGATCGCGCACGTGTGCCAGCCGCTCGCGGCGAGACGGCCGAACAGCGATGCCTCGGCGGCAGCGTCATCGAGGTGAAATGGCTGCGGGTCGAATTCGCGCGCGAACGCGAGGACGGCCTCGCGCGTGACGGCGTAGGCGCCGAACTCGCGCACTTGGCCGACCGGGAAATCCTCCCAGAAGAGGCTCGGCGCTCGCGCCGCGGCAGCGGGCTGGGCTGGAGGGGTCACGGCGGGCTGCATCGTTGGCGCAGCCTTCAGGATAGCGATGCGGCGCGCGATGCGTCGCCGGCCCCGGGGCGGGGCTAGCGGCCGAAGAAGTGGCGAAAGACGTCGGGCTCGTCGACTTCGCGGATCGCGACGCCCTGCAGCGGCTCCCGAAAAGGACGCGACGGCACGGGCCGTTCGAGCTCGGCGGGCCGCGTCGCATCCCACGGCGAAGACGACTCCGCCGGCGTCGGCGACGTCGAACGCTGGCGAACGCGTTGGGCGAGCGAAGGAAGCTCTTCCCATTCGATGGCGCCCTGCGGCAGCGCCGCGCGGAACGCGGACGAGAAGTGGAGCGTGGACGGAGCGTGGCGCATGGCAGTCATCCCAACGATGGACTGCCGCCACGATATGCGCGTCACGTCCGCGCCAAGCGCCGATTAGCGCCACGCCGCCCCGCCAGATCCGCGCCGGGCCGGGCCGGACGTGACCGAGTGCGCGTTGCGGCGTGGCGCACCCGCGCTTCGGCGATCACTTCTTCATCGGCTCTTCCTTCTTCATCATCTCGTCCTTTTTCATCATCTCGTCCTTCTTCATCATGTCGGCGCACATGGCGTCCTTCTTCATCATGGCGTCGTCCTTCTTCATCCCGTCCTTCTTGGCCATCGCCATGTGATCCTTGCATTCCTGCATGGTCATCGGGGTCTCTTTCTTCATCATGCCGTCGGCGCTCTTCATCTCATCGGCGGCGAAAGCATTGCCGGCGAGGGCGATGCAGGCCAGCAGCGCGGGGGTGATCTTTCTCATCGATGTCTCCTGAGTGCGTGAGGGGTTCGCAGCCGGACGGCCACGCCGTCTAGTCGGCGATGCGTCTGCGACCTTACAGCGGCCGCGCCTGCGCGCAGTCGGTCAGCGCCGGGGCGCCGCGTCGGCGGATGCCGCGAAATGATCGGCCGCCTGGCGCAGGTCGTCGCGCCACGCCGCGTACGCCGCGGCCTTGTCCTCCGGTTCCATGCGGAGCAGCGCCGACGGGTGCAGAGTGATCAGGACGCGGCGGCCGTCGCCGCGGACGAGCCAGCGGCCGCGCTCGCGCAGGACCGACACGGTGGTGCCCATCAGCTGCCGCGCCGCAGTCGCGCCGAGCGCGACCAGCGCGCCGGGATCGACGAGGGCGATCTCGCTCTCGAGCCAGTGCAGGCACGCCGCCGCCTCCTGCTGCGCCGGTGTCTTGTGGATGCGGCGCTTGCCTCGCAGCTCGAACTTGAAGTGCTTGACGGCGTTGGTGATGTAGACCATGTCGCGTGGGATGCCGAGCTCGGCGAGCGCGCGCGCAAGCACCTGCCCGGCCGGGCCGACGAAGGGCCGCCCTTGCAGGTCTTCCTGGTCGCCAGGCTGCTCGCCGACGAACATCAACCGCGCGTGTCTGCTGCCCTCGCCGCCGACGGCCTGCGTCGCGTGCTCGCCGAGCGGACACTCGCGGCAGCTCTGCAGGGCGGCATTCAGGACGGCAAGTGTGCGCGGCGCTCGGCCGCCCGGCGCTGCTTCGTGACCTGGCGTCGGCCGTGGCTCGGTCGCCGGGCGCCGCTTCGGATCGGTCGGTCCTCGCGCGATCATCGTCATGCTCCGTTCGTCGCCCGGGCCGGCCGCCGGATCGATTCGCGGTTCTCCGGGCGACCGTTGCCGATCGCTCCCCGGCATTTCGCGCGCCAGCGTCACGAGCTCGAGATGGGCCGAGTCGAAGACGCTGCGGTAGCAGGCGAGCCACTCCCCTTCGACGGCGTCGGCGCCGGGCACGAGCTCGCGCCGCACGCCGGGACCGAGGGCGAGCGCGACGCCGTCCCAACGGACGCTGCGCTCGGGAGTCAGGATCGCCCAGCGCATCGCCGCGAAGCGGCGCGCGAAGAACGACGCGCTCGCCTCGACGACGTGGTGTTCGGGCTCGAACCAGGCGAGGTGCAGCGGCGAGGCAATGGCGCCTTCGCCGTCGGGCTCGGCGATGGTGCGAAAGCGGACCGAGGTCTTCATCCGGTGCAGCTCGCGCCGCACCGCCTGTGCCATCTCGTCGGCACGGAGCCAATCGGCGTCGAGCGGGTCGGCGCGCAGGCCCGCCTCGATCTGCAGCCGCCAGAGCAGCCGGTACAGCAGCGTGAACCGGTCGGGCTCGCGGTGCAGGATCGCGCTCTCGACGAGCGGCAGGAAGGCCTGCGGCACGCGGACCGGCGCCGCTGGGTCGACGACCGGGCCGGCATCGTCGCCAAGACCGCCCGCGAACAGATCGGTCTCGGCGTCGTCGGCGCAGGTCCAGACGACGTGGTCGGGAGCGATCTGCTTCGCCCACAGCGCGCGGCAGGCGCTGCGAAAGCCGGCGAAGTCGACGGCACTCGCCAACCGCACGGTCCGCACGCCGGCCGCCGAGCTGGCGTCGTCCGCCCGCGCGGGCGGGAACCGAGCGCGCTCGTCGGCCATCATGACGACGAGCTTAGCGCTTCGTTATGAGCGTTCGAACAGCAGCCCGGCCTTCTCGCTTTCCGGCGCCGACTCGGTCGGCGTGCGGTCCGGTGGCGGCACGTGAACGTCTTCCGGCGTCAAGACGACGGCCGTTCCATCGTCACCGGCCGACGGCGGCGGCGCGTTCGGATCGAGCTTGGGATCGATCGGCTCGAGGCCGGCGACACGGGGATTCGGATCCTTCATGCGGGTCTCCCGGAGCATCGTCGGCAACGCGGCAATCGACGCGCCCGCGAGCGTCGCGGCGCTCGGCGCGGCCGCGCCTTCACGCCGGCACGTGGAAGACCTGGCGCAGGTAGGCGAGGAACGTCTCGTCGTCGCACAGGAGCTTGCCCGGGCTGTCCGAGAGCTTTGCGACCGGCTGCCCATTGGCGCTCGTCAGCTTCATGACGATGTGCAGCGTTCTGAGGCCCATGTCGTTGGTCAGGTTGGTGCCGATGCCGAAGCCGCACGGCGCGCGGTCGGCGAAGTGGCGGTAGAGCGCGAAGCAGCGCTCGAAGTCGAGGCCGTCCGAGAAGACCAGCCGCTTGGTACGCGCGTCGATGCGAAGCTTGTCGTAGTGGGCGAGTGCCTTCTCGCCCCACACGTACGGGTCGCCGGAATCGTGGCGCAGGCCGTCGAACAGCTTGGCGAAGTACATGTCGAAGTCGGCCAGGAAAGCGTCCATGCCGACCACGTCCGTGAGCGCGGTACCGAGGTCGCCCCGGTACTCCTGCACCCACGCCTCGAGCGCGGCACGTTGGAAGTCGCGCAGGCGAACGCCGAGCGTCTGGAAGGTCTGCAGGTACTCGTGCGCCATGGTGCCGATCGGGACGAGGCCGAGGTCACGCGCGAACAGCACGTTGGACGCGCCCCTGAAGAACTCGGGCACCTCACGCTTGAGCGTCAGCAGCACTTCGCGGTGCCACGCGTGCGAGAAGCGACGGCGCACGCCGAAATCGAAGAACTCGAACCGAGTCGCCCGCGTCGGCTCGCGAGCGAACTCGTGCAATCGGTCGATCTTCGCGGCAAGCCGGCGTCGTCCCTCGGCGAGCGCCGCGTCGGCGTCGAAGCGGCGGAAGTAGAGCTCGTTGACGATCGCAAGGACGAAGATCTCGAACGCCATCACGTGGACCTGCGGGCCCATCGCGACGACCTCGAGCGTCTTGCCGTCGGCGCCGGCGCGGGCGGTGATGAAGTCGCGCTGGAAGTGGAAGATGCGCAGGAAGTCGGCGAAATCCGAGCGGATGAAGCGCAAGCCGCGCAGGTAGGCGAGCTCGTCGTCGCGGAACTGCAGCGCGCAGAGCGCGTCCAGCTCGCGGTTGACCTCGGGGACGAGCTCGGCGAGCGGAAACGCCGGCGGATTGCGGCACAGGAACGTGTACTCCGCCTGCGTCGCCGGGTGCCGATGCAGCATCGCCTGCCACATCGTGAACTTGTAGAGATCGGTGTCGAGCAGGCTGGTGATGACGGGTTGCATCGGCACTTTCGTCGAAAGCTGCGCACGCACGATACCAACACGGCCGGACGATGCCGGCAGGGCCTTCAGCCGGTCGCGGCGACGTCCCGGTTCATCCGACCAGCAGCTCGACGCGGCCGTCGACCAGCCGCGCTGCCCAGGTCGCGAGGGCGACCTCGGCCGGCGCCGCCGTCGCCACGCCGCTGCGAACGTCGAAACGTCCCTGGTGAAACGGGCACTCGATCTGGTGCCCTTCGAGGAAGCCTTCGCACAGGCTGGCGTCGCCGTGGGTGCAGCGGTTCGCGGTCGCGTAGACGTTGCCGTCGACGAGGAAGACCGCGACCTCGGTGCCGCCGACGTCGACCGCGACCGCGTCGCTGGCGGCGAAGTCGTCGACCGACGCGACAGCGAGCCAGGCCGCCATCGTCAGATCGGATAGATGATCGAGTTCGGGATCATCTCGCTGTCGTAGACGACGGTGCGACTCTCGAACTTCCATCCCGCCGGCGTGTCGACGACGACGTCGAGGTAGCGGCCGACGTTGAACACCGTGCTCAGCTCGTTGAGCTTGGTGCGAAAGACGGCGTAGTTCGCCTCGCACTCGATCCGGCCGGAGGCGCTGGCACGGACCAGCGGCGCGCCGACGACATGGCGCTGATAGTAGGGGTCGTGGAACAGCGTCTCGCGGATGCCGTAGACGCGGTCCTTCAGCATCCCCTTGCTCTCGAACGACAGCGTCGCGAGCGGCAGGCCGCGCTCGTGGTTCTCGCGCGGCACGAGGCGGTAGCTGCACGTCTCGACGAAGAACTCGGGCCAGAGGTCCCAGTGGCCGGAGTCGACCGCGTAGGCGTAGTCGGCGTAGAGCTGGACCAGCGCGTGATAGTCGGCGAAGTCGAGCCGGATCACGCCTCCATCACCTCGCGCCAGTAGCGGTACATGCCGCGGATCAGCGTCTCGGTGACCATGTGGTCGGCATCGCCGACCTCGGTGCCGCCAAGCTCGGCGAGGGTGCGGTGGAAGGGCTTCTGCTCGAAGCCCTGCTGCGACAGCTCGATCACCTCGCCGTCATCGGCCGAGACGAACCCCGCCGGGCCGAACAGATTGGCCTGGCGCAGGCGCCGCCGCGTCATCTCCTCGCTGTCGTCGGCGAAGCCGAAGTGCGTCCAGACGAAGTCGAACGCGCCGTGGCCGTCGGGCTGGATGTGGCGGGTCGAGACCGAGTTGACCTGCTGCTGGAGGATGACGCTCGGGAAGATCGTCGTCATCACCGCGGTCGGGCCGCCCCACCACGGTTCGGCGACGATGTCGAGGAATCGCGGGTCCTCGAGCCTCATGTCCTGCTTGAAGCTCGCGACCTGCGTCACCTGCTGTTCCTGCGTCGTCGCGCCGCCCTGGCCGCGGGTCGAGATCATCGCGGCGTGGCGGAAGCGCTCGTCCATCAGCAGCTGCGACTTGTTGTCGGCGCGCCAGAGGCCGAAGGTGACGAACCAGGTGTGCAACAGGCCGGGGTGATACGGGTCCTTGATGTTTTCCTGCATCAGCTTCCAGTTGCCCGGGATGCGCTGGCGGTTGTAGCCGTAGAGCTTCAGCGCCCGGCCGTCGAACAGACGGTCGAAGTAGCGCAGGATGGTCGGGCCGAGGAAGTCCTCGAACGGCTCGACGTCATGGTCGAACGACGCGAAGACGACGCCGCCGCGCGTGGCGACCTTGAGCTTGGTGAGGCCGTTCTCGGCCGGCTTGAAGTCGGCCGGCATGCCGCCCAGGACCCGGCCGTCCTGCTTGACGCCGCGCCGAAACGGCACGCCCTGGAGGTCGCCTTGCAGCGAGTAGTTCCACTGGTGGTACGGGCAGGTGAAGTCCTTGCGGTTGCCGCTGCGCTGGCGACAAAAACTCATGCCGCGGTGCGCGCACACGTTCTCGACGACGTAGATGCGGTTGTCCTGCGCCCGCACCAGGATCACCGAGCGCTCGCCGACGGCGGTCCGCTTGAAGTCGCCCGGGTTCGGGATCTCTACTTCGAGCCCGACGTAGCACCAGTGCGCGCGGTAGAAGAAGCGCTCGAGCTCGCGCCGGTGCAGCTCGTCGCTCGTGTAGCTGAGAAACGGGATCCGGCTCGTCCCGGCGCCGTCCCAGACGGGCAGCGCCGGAAAGACAGTGTCGACGCTCGGACGATCCATGCGCACCTTCGGGGCGGAGCCCCGACTGTGCCCGATTCCGACCGGCCGCGGCGCGCGCCTGCCCGCGCAGGCGCGCCGATCGGCGATCAGTGCATGTCGGGGTTGGGCTTCAGGATCGCGAACCCGGCACCCTGCGGATCACCAAAGACGGCGAAACGGCCGACGCCGGGGATGTCCGAAGGCGGCACGATGACCATCGCGCCGAGGCCCTTCGCCTGCGCGGCAGTGGCGTCGGCATCGCCGACGCAGACATAGGGCGTCCACAGCGTCGGCACTGATTTGTCGGGCGCCTTCATGAGGCCGGCGCGGCCCTTGCCGCCGTGCTTGAGCACGTAGTAGGTGCCATCGGCCATCTGCATCGCGTCGTGGTCGAACGCGAACACCTTTTCGTAGAACGCGAGCGCGGTCTTCTCGTCCTGCGTCGTCAGCTCGTTCCAGATCCAGCCGCCGGGCGGCGTCGTCTCGACCTCGGGCGGGTCGTCCTGGGCACCGCGCCAAAGCGAGAACACGCCGCCAGTGGGATCGGCGATGGTCGCCATGCGGCCGACCGAGCCGTAGTCCATCGGCGCGACGACGCTCTTCGCGCCGGCAGCGATCGCCGCCTTGTACGAGCTGTCGACGTCCTGGACTGAGAGGTACGACATCCACTGCGTCGGCGCGCCGGGGCGCGCGGTCGTGTAGCCGCCGATGCCGGCTTCGCCGTTGTGGATCATCGCGTACGGGTCGGTGCCCGTCGCCATCATTTCGGTGTTCCAGCCGAACAGCTTCTCGTAGAACGCGCGTGCCGCGGCGATGTCGTTCGAGACGTGCTCGAACCAGACGAACTTTCCTGGCAGGTGGGCCATGGGATTTCCTTCGCGATCGGGGTGGAGGGGTCGGCCGCTGAGCGCGTCTGCGCGGCGGCCGGCCCGACATTCGGCGAGCGTGCGCGCCGAATGTCAAGAGCGCGGCGCTCTTCCGGGTGAAAAGCGCTGGCGGCGTTGCCGGCGTCGGAGCGCCACTGGAGAATGCAGATTGCCTCTTCGCCCGGACTCCGCATGAAACGTGTCTACCCACTCCCCTTGGTTGCCGTTGCCGTGGCGCTCGCCTCGTGCGGCGCTCCTCCCGCAGCGCCTTCGGGCAACCGTCACGCGCTCGACGCGATCGACACGGTCGTCGTGATCTACGCTGAAAACCGCGCGTTCGACAACCTGTTCGGTCTCTACCCGGGCGCGAACGGCATCCCCGGCGTCAACCCGAGCGCAGTGGGTGCCTACGTGCCTCAAGTCGACCGCAATGGCGCACCGCTCGTGACGCTGCCGCCGACCTGGGGCGGGCTGACCGCCCCGGGCCAGTCAGTGACGGTTCAACAGGAGGAGACCGCCGGCCTGCCGAACCGGCCATTCCAGGTCGACGGAGCGAACGCGCTCAACGGCGGCGGCGTCGCCGTGCCGCTCGACGTTGCGACGCGCGACCTCGTGCATCGCTTCTACAGCAACATCATGCAGATCAACGGCGGCCGCAACGACGGCTTCGCCGCCTGGTCCGACGCCGGCGGCCTGACGATGGGCTACTACGACGGCAGCCGGATGGCGATGTGGAGCGTCGCCCGCCGATATACGCTGGCCGACAACTACTTCATGGGCGCGTTCGGCGGCTCGTTCCTCAACCACCAGTACCTCATCTGCGCCTGCATCCCGGAAGTGGCGAACGCCGATGCGGCAACCTCACCGGCGAGGGAACTGATTTCGCAGATCCAGACCGACGCGCGAGGCGGCTTCCTCCGCCTCACGGCGGCCGACGACGCCGCGAGCAGCGCGTTCGCCGGCCCGCCGCGCTATCGGCTCGACAGCAACCTGACGCCGAAAGACGCAGACGGCAAGTTCTACGCCGTCAACACCATGCAGCCACCCTTCCAGCCGAGCGGTGTCGCACCGGCACTGGGGGGCGATCCGCGATACGGTGATCCCGCTGCGGCGACGACGCTGCCGGCGCAGACCCTGGTGACGATCGGCGATCGGCTCGACGCGAAAGGGGTCTCGTGGGCGTGGTACGGCGGCGCCTGGAAGGCGGCAAGCGCGGGCACTCCGGCGGCGCGCGCGATCATCTACAAGGGCACGGTGCAGTTCCAGCCGCACCACCAGCCGTTCAACTACTTCGCCGCCTTCGATCCGGCAACGCGTGGTGCATACCGCGCCGCCCACCTCAGGGATTTCGATACCGAGTTTCTTGCCGACGCTGCTGCAGGTCGCCTTCCCGCCGTTGCGTTCTACAAGCCGCAGGGCAACCTCAACCAGCACCCCGGCTACGCCAACGTCAGCGACGGCGACGCCCACATCGCCTCGGTCGTCGCCGCGCTCGAGAAGAGCCCGCAATGGCCGCACATGCTCGTCGTCGTCACCTACGACGAGAACGGCGGCTTCTGGGACCACGCGCGGGTGCCGAAGGGCGATCGCTGGGGCCCGGCGACGCGGGTGCCGGCGATCATCGTCTCGCCGCTCGCGCGGAAGGGCTTCGTCGACAAGACCCCGTACGACACCGGCTCGATCCTGCGCTTCATCACGCGGCGCTGGAACTTGGCCCCGTTGCCAGGGGTGGAGCTGCGCGATCGCGCGCTCGCCGCCAACGGCGAAGCGCCGATGGGCGACCTGACGGCCGCCCTCGAGGCGCCGCAGTGAGCGCCGCGACGCCGCCGCGCGCCCCGCGCGAGGCGCGCGACGTCAGCGTGCATGGCGACCTGCGGATCGACGAGTACCACTGGCTGCGCAATCGCGACGACCCGCGCACGCTCGCGTACCTGCGCGCCGAGAACGCTTTCGCCGAGGCGTGGCTGGCGCCGCACGCGGCGCTCGCCGAGCAGCTCTACCAGGAGATGGTGTCGCGCATCCAGCAGGACGACGACTCGGTGCCGATGCGAAAGGGCGACTGGTGGTACTCGAGCCGGCTGCGCCAAGGCGAGCAGTACCCGCGCACCCTGCGTCGCCGTGCCATCGGCCCCGACCGCCGCTTCGATCCCGAGGGCGCCGACGAGACGCTGCTCGACCTCAATGCGATGGCGCTCGGCAAGCCCTTCCTTCGCCTCGGCGTGACCGCCGTGACGCGCGACGCGGCGCGACTCGCCTATACCGTCGACCATACCGGCGGCCTCGACTTCACGCTGCACATCAAGGATCTCGCGACCGGCACCGTCGACGGCTGGTCGGTCGAGCAGGTGTCGTCGGCGACGTGGGCGAACGACAGCCGCACGCTCTACTACGTCACCATGGACGAGGCCAAGCGGTCAAGCCGCCTCTGGCGCCACGTTGTCGGTGACGGCACGGCCGACGAGCTGCTGTTCGAGGAAACCGACGAGATGTTCGACCTCGGCATCGCCAAGACGCTCGACGAGCGCTGGCTCCTCATCGGCAGCGAGAGCAAGGACTCGACCGAGTGGCGCGTCGCCGACGCCGACGCTGGTGGCGCGCTGCCGTTCGCGATGCGCACGGTCTTCGCGCGCCGCACCGACGTCGAGTACGACCTCGAGCACCGCGCCGGCCGCTTCTACGTCCGCATCAACGACACCGGGCGTAACTTCCGCCTCGTGACCGTCGACGCCGCCGTGCCTGACCTCGGCCGCGCCGAAGAGCTGATCGCTGCCGACGACGACGTCATGCTCGACGGCGTCGACGTCTTCGCGAACCACCTCGCCGTCACCGAGCGCGTCGCCGGCAGCCCCCGGCTCTGGATCGTCGACCTGCGCTCGGGCGAGGGGCACGCGATCGCCTTCGACGAGCCCGCATACAGCGTCCATGCCAGCGGCAACGCCGAGTTCGCGACGACGACGCTGCGGCTGGTCTACACCTCGATGACGACGCCGGCTTCGACCTTCGACTACGACCTCGAGCGCCGCACCCGCGTGCTCCGGAAGCGCCAGCCGGTGCCCGGCTACGACGCGACGCTCTACGCAAGCGAACGCAGCTCGGCCATCGCCGGCGATGGCACCGCGGTGCCGATCTCGCTCGTCTATCGACGCGACCGCAAGCGCCCCGGCCCGCAGCCGCTCCTCCTCTACGGCTACGGCAGCTACGGCTATCCGATCGACCCGGCGTTCTCGCAGACGCGGGTGTCGCTGCTCGATCGCGGCGTCGTCTTCGCGATCGCCCATGTTCGCGGCGGCGGCGACCTCGGCCGGACGTGGTACGAGGCGGGCAAGATGGCGCGAAAGCAGACCACCTTCGACGACTTCATCGCGTGTGCGCAGGCCCTCATCGCCGCCGGCCGGACGACGCCCGGGCAGCTCGCGATCGAAGGCGGTAGCGCCGGCGGCCTGCTGATGGGCGCGGTCGTCAACCAGCGGCCCGAGCTCTTTCGTGCCGTCGTCGCCCACGTTCCGTTCGTCGACGTCGTGACGACGATGCTCGACGAGACGATGCCGCTCACGATCGGCGAATTCATCGAGTGGGGCAACCCGAAGGACGCCGAGCAGTACGCGTGGCTACGCGCCTACAGCCCGTACGACAACCTGCAGCCGGGCGCGTACCCGGCGATGCTTGTTCGCACCGGCTTGAACGACACCCAGGTCGCGTACTGGGAGCCGGCCAAGTACGTCGCCAAGTTGCGGGCGCTGAAGACCGATGAGCGCGCGCTCCTGTTCAAGATCAACCTTGACGTCGGCCACGGCGGCGCGTCCGGCCGCTTCGACAGCTTGCGCGAGATCGCCGAGGACGACGTCTTCCTGCTCGTCGAGCTTGGCCTCGCGAGCTGACCGCCATCGTCCGGTCGTCGCTCTCCTCGCCGCGGTCGCGCGTCGTGCTGCGCGTCGTCGTCGCCCTGCTGCTCGCATCCGTGCTCGCGCTCACCGCCGCGCAGCAATTGGTGAGCGACGGGCCGTGGTGGCTCGAGCTGTCGCGCTACCTGCCGTATCCGCTGCTTGTCGCGCCCGCGGTCGTCGCGCTGCTGCTCTCGCTCGGGCTCGGCTGGCGCTGGCTCGCTGCCGCGATCGCGACGGTGGCGCTGTTCGCGACGGTGGCGATGGGTCTCGTCTGGAACGCCGATCGCGGCGGCGCGGCTCCGGTCGACGTGCGCTTCATGACCTACAACGTCAAGGCGCTCCTCGCGATCGAGCGTCCAGGCGGGCTCGCCGCGCTCGCCGCCGAGGTCGAGCGACACCACCCCGACGTCGTCGTGATGCAGGACTCGAGCCCGCTGATGCGCGGCCGCAATCCGGAGCGTCCCGGGCCGATGTTCGGCTTGCCCGAGGTGCGCAAGGAGTCGCAGTACGTGATCGCGAGCCGCTGGCCGCTGCGCGACTGCACGACCGCGCGCGCCGATGCCGGCGGCGAGGCGCTGCTGTTCGCGCGCTGCAGCGTCGAGCGCCCCGGCGGCGCGTTCGAGCTCGTCGACGTCCATCTCGAATCGCCGCGCAGCGGCCTCGTCGCGGCGCGCAAGGAAGGGCTCGACGGCATCGACCTCTGGCAGAACAACCACAGCGGCAGGCTCGCGCAGGCGCGCGCGCTTGCCGTCGTGCTGCGCACGAGCGCGCGGCCGCTCGTCCTCGGCGGCGACCTCAATGCGCCCGATTCGTCGGCGGTGATCCAGAGCCTGCTCGCGATCGGCCTGCGCGACGCGTTCGCGAGCGCCGGCCGCGGCTGGGGCTACACCTACGGCCATCGGCTCCGGCCGCGCTTCTCGTTCCTGCGCATCGACCACGTCCTCGTCAGCGACGACGTCGAGGTCGTTCGCGCCTTTGTCGGCGGCAAGGACGCGTCGGATCACCGGCCGGTGATCGCCGACCTGCGCTTGCCGCGTCGCTGACGCGAGCTACGCCGCAGCGGCTGCGGTCCGCGCCGCTGCCAGGCCGAGCATGCGGCGCGCTTCGGCCGCGGTCGCCGGCCGGCGATCGAACTCCTCGCACAGCCGCGCGACCTGCGCGACGAGCGCCGCGTTCGACGGCGCGAGCGTGTTCTTGTCGAGCCGGACGTTGTCCTCGAGGCCGGTGCGGCAATGGCCGCCGAGCTCGAGCGACCAGCGCGCGAGCGTCAGCTGGTCGCGGCCGATGCCGGCGCCCGTCCACGTCGCGTGCGGCGACAGGCGCGCGAGCGTCCGCACGTAGAACTCGAACACGTCGCGATCGACCGGCATGGCGTTCTTCACGCCCATCACGAACTGGACGTGCAACGGGCCGGCGATCCGGCCGTCTTTTTCCATCGCCGCGGCCTGGAAGATCATCGACAGATCGAACGCCTCGACCTCGGGCTTGATGCCGTGGGCCTTCATTTCGGCGGCGAGCCAGTCGACGAGGTCAGGCGCGTTGTCGTAGACGCGGGTCGGGAAGTTCACCGAGCCGGTGGCGAGCGACGCCATGTCGGGGCGAAGCGACAACATACCGCCGCGCTCGCGCCCGGCGCCCGAGCGGCCGCCGGTCGAGACCTGCGTGATCATCCCCGGTGCGTGCTTGCCGATGCCGTCGAGCACCTGCGCGAAGCGCTCGGGCGCCGAAGACGGCGTGCCGTCGTCGTTCCTCACGTGGAGGTGAACGAGCGTCGCGCCGGCCTCGAACGCTGCCTGAGTCGATTCGACCTGCTCGGAGACGCTGATCGGCACGGCCGGGTTGTCGGCCTTCTTCGGCAGCGAGCCGGTGATCGCGACCGAGATGATGCAAGGGTTGGAAGTCGTCGTCATGGCAGATCTCCCTGGTTCAGGCGCGCTCGTCGCGCTGCTCCTGCGATGCCATTCGCGCCGGCGCGTTGAGGGCGCCGTACGCGTCGTAGCCCGAGCGCTGCACGATCTCGAAGAAGAAGCGATCGGCGAAGCTCTCGCTGTAGGCATGGAAGTACTCGCCGCCGCTAGCGTCGCGGTCGTAGAGGATGCCGAGCGCGCACATCCGCTCCACCAGCGCCGGCTCCAGCGCGAAGCGGGCGAGCAGGTCGTCGTGGTAGTTGCCCGAGATCGCGACGAACCGGGCGCCGCGCGTACGCAGCGCCTCGACGGCCTGGAAGATATCGGCGCACGAGAAGGCGATGTGGTGCACCGCCGGCCTGCCGCCGAGCGCGGCGACCGTGCGCGCGGTGCGCGTGCGTGCGCTCTTCGAGACGTTGAGAACGATGCGGATGCGGCGGTCGGCACTGGCGACGCTGCACGTGCGCACGAGCCCGAATGGGTCGGCGAGCTCGAGGCTCTCGCCGGCCTCGAGCGCGAGCACGCTGCGGCTGAACAGGACCCAGGTGTCGAGCTGGTCGGCGGTCATGCCGAGGGCGATGTGGTCGATGCGATCGAGCCCGGCCCCGGTCGCCGGCGCGGCGCTCGGAGCCTCGGCGATGAAATCGGCGGCCGCCAGCCCCTCGGGGCCGAGTGCTTCGGGAACGAAGTGGACGAGCATGCCGCCCGGCGAGCGGAACGCCGGCAAGCGTAGCTCGCCGTTGCCGAGCGGGCTCTCGAAGCGCGCCGAAAGGAGCGCCGCGGCGCGGGTCACCGCGCGCGCGGCGTCGTCGGAGATCAGCCCCACCGCGCTGACGCACGCGCCCTGTTCGGCGAAGCGTGCGCGCGCATCCGACCCCGGCTCGGCGTTGACGACGAGCTGGATCTCGCCCTGGCACCACAGCGTGGCTCGCTTGGAGCGATGCCGGCCGACGATTGCGAAGCCAAGCTGCGCGAGCAGGCCTTCGAGCGCCGCCGCCGCGGCGTCGTCGACGCCGAACTCGACGAACGCGAAGCCGCCAAGCGCGGTCGCGGGCGGCGGGTCGGCGAGCTCGACGCGGCTGACAACGCGTTGCGCGGCAGCGTCACCGTGCTCGAGCCGCGCACGGCATTCGCTTTCGAGCCAGAGCAGCGAACGCATCGCATCGACCGCGGTGCGGCGGTTCGGCGTCTCGCGAAAGACATCGTTGAAGATCTCGAGCGAGAGCGTTCCGGTGTAGCCGGCGCGCAGCGCCTGGGTGAAGAAGGTGGTGACGTCGAACTGGCCCTGGCCGGGGAAGTTGCGATGGTGGCGCGCCCACTGCAGCACGTCCATCGCCAAGAGCGGCGCGTCGGCCATCTGAACGAAGAAGATGCGCTCGCCGGGGATCTGGGCGATGCCGGTCGGATCGTCGCCGAGCGAGAGGGTGTGGAAGCTGTCGAGGATGAGGCCGAGGTGCGGATGGTCGGCGCGTTCGACGATCCGCCACGCCTCGCCATAACGCTTGACGTGCTTGCCCCAGGCGAGCGCCTCGTAGCCGATCCGCAGGTTGCGGCGCGCGGCGCGCTCGGCGAGCTCGCGTAGTTGCGCCGCGGCGCGCTCGGGGTCGGCGAGCGAATGCGGCGACGTGTTCGAGCAGACCAGCAGCAGCGGCGCGCCGAGCGCGTGCATGAGGTCGAACTTGCGCTCGGCGCGATCGAGGCTTTGCGCGAACAACGCGTCGGGCATGGCCTCGAAGTCGCGGAACGGCTGGTAGAGGTCGATGCCGAGGCCGAGGTCGGCGCACATCGACGCGAGCTCGCGCGCCGGCGTCGTCGCGTGGACGAAGTCGTTTTCGAACAGCTCGATCGCGTCGAAGCGTGTCGCGGCGATCGCCTCGAGCTTCTGGCGCAGCGTGCCGCTCAGCGAGACGGTGGCGACGGCGCGGCGCATGTCGACGGCCCTCGCTCGCTCAGTCGCGCCGCGTCGCTGCCGCTCTGCTCTTCTTAGACATCGAAGAAGACGGTCTCGCTCTCGCCCTGCAGGCGGATGTCGAACCGATAGACCGTGGCGCCGCCGTCGAGCTTGCGGTCGAGCCGCTCGGCGATCAGCGTTGCGCGCCGCTGCTCCCATTCGATCAGGTTGAGGACGGCGTCCTTCGCGTTCGCCTCCGCCTCGTCGCTGAAGTAGATCCGGGTGTTGAGGCCGATGTTGATGCCGCGGGCGACGATCCAGGCGTTGAGGTGCGGCGCCATCTTGCGGCCGTTGCGGCCCTCGACCGGCCCGGGCTTGACGGTGTCGAAGGTGTAGACGCCGGTCTCGAAGTCGGTGCAGGCACGGCCCCAGCCGCGAAAAGTCGGATCGATCGCCTTGCCGGGCTGGCGGTCGCCCGGATGCGCGTACTTGCCCTCCGCATTTGCCTGCCAGATCTCGATCAGCACGTCCTTCAGCACCGTGCCGACGCCGTCGAAGACGCGGCCCTCGATCCTGATTCGCTCGCCCTTGGTCTTGTCGCCGGCGAGGACGCTGCCGAAGTTCTTGTCGAAGATGTCGAAGCCGGCGGCGTGTGGCGCGAGGCCGATATGCACGTACGGGCCAGCGGTCTGCGACGCTGTTTCGCGGCGCACGTCGGCAGGGCCGCCTGGCGTTCGACGCGGGCCCTCTTCGAGGCCATGTCGATGCTGCGAGGAACTGCTCACGATGTCGCCTCCACCGGGGTTTTCTGGACGTGGTTCTCGAACAGTGTCGCGCGCTGGCCGCGCAGGACGATGTCGAAGCGATAGGCGCGGCTGTCGAGCTGGACGAAGGCGCCGAGATCCTGCAGTGCGATCAGGCCGCGGATCTGCTCTTCGCTCGGCGCGACGCCGAGGATCGGGCAGCTGCGGATCAGCGGATCGCCCTCGAAGTACATCTGCGTGATCAGCCGCTGCACCCAGCCGTCGCCCGAGATCGAGTAGTGGATGTGCGCCGGCCGCCAGTCGTTGACGCGGTTGCGCCAGGGGTAGGGGCCGGGCTTGATGGTGCGGTACGCGTAGTAGCCGTTGTCATCGGTCAGCATGCGGCCGCAGCCGCCGAAGTTCGGATCGAGCGCGCCGATGTTCTGGTCCTTCTTGTGCCGGTAGCGGCCGCTCGCGTTGGCCTGCCAGACCTCGACCAGCGCGTTCTTCAGCGGCCGGCCGAGCTGGTCTTGGACGTAGCCGTGAACGACGACGCGCTCGCCGATCGGCAGTCCGTTCTTGGCGTAGTTGAGGATCAGGTCGTTGTCGGTCGGGCCGAGCTCGTCGGCGCGAAAGACCGGCGCGGTCACCTCGGAGAGCGACTGCTGCAGCGAGATCGGTGCGAGCCTCGGGCTGCGCAGCACGCTCGTCTTGTACGCCGGGGTGTACGACGGCGGATGCGATGTCGTGTCGCGCATCAGGAATTCAGCGTCGGCAGCGGGTTCTCTTCCCATGTCGGTCTCCGTCGTGTGCGCGGGTGCCGGGTCCGCCGTTCACTGCAATGCGCAGGCTCCGGCGCGACCCTTCGGGCGTGCTCCGGGCGTCAGTCGAGCAAGGTAGCAAAGACGGTGCGGACGCACTTGCCATTTTGTGCAGCGAGCATGCCAGACCGTGCAAAGGCTCGGGAATGCCGGGATCAGGGTGAGCGCCGCCGCCACGCCGTCGGCGCGAGCTTGTGACGGGCGCGGAACGCCCTGCTGAAGTGTGCCGGATCGGAGAAGCCACACTCCCTGGCGATCGCCGCCACGGGAACGCTGCTCGCGGTCGGCTCTTCCAGCAGCGCGCAGGCCCGGTCCAGGCGGGCGTTCTGGATCCCGTGCAGCATGAGAAAGGTCTTCATGGCGTCTTCCGTTTCGACTCCGCGGTCAGGGGCGAATCCGCGACACGGCGCGCAGTTCCTCGGGCGTCGCCGCGCCGAAGCCGAAGAACTCGAGGTACGCGGGGATCATCTCGTAGAGCATGTCGGTGCCGATCTGGATCCGGCAGCCCTTGGCCTGCGCCGCGGCGAGCAGCGGCGTGATCGTCTGCTTCATGACGACCTCGCCGACGAACGTCCGCGGCTCGATCCGCGAGGTGTCGAACGGCAGCGGGTCGTCGTCCTTCATGCCGAGCGGCGTCGCGTTGACGATCAGGTCGAAGCCGACCGGATCATTCGAGCCGGTCTCGACGACGAGCTTCGCGTAGTGCTCGCGCAGGCGTCCGGCGAGCGACTGCGACGATGCCGGCACCGCGTCGTAGAGCGCCATCGTCGCGACGCCGGCGCCGGCGAGTGATGCAGCGATGGCGCAGCCGACGCCACCGTTGCCCGAGACGAGCACGCGCGCGCCGTCGAGCTTCAGCCCCTTGCGCTGAATGCCGCGGACAAAGCCGGCGCCGTCGAACTGGTCGCCGAGCAGGGTGCCGTCGGAGCGCAGCAGGATCGCGTTGCAGGCGCCGGCGATCAGCCCGGTCGGCGTGACTTCGTCGACCAGCTTCACCGTTGTCACCTTGTGCGGCATCGTGACGAGCGCGCCGCGCATGTTGGTGAGCCGGAAGATCGATTGCAGCGACTCCGGGTAGTGCTCGGGCCTGACGCCCATCGGCACGACGACGGCGTCGATGCCCTTGCTCTCGAACCAGGGGTTGTAGATCATCGGCGCCTTGAAGGCCTCGGTCGGATAGCCGAGGTGCGCGATGAGAGTCGTCTTGCCGCTGATCATGAAGCTCTCCCAACGGTGGACCTCGTTGCGTGCATCGTTCCAAGCCGGTGACTGAGGGCGTCTAGGGCAATCCCGAAGGGTGCACGAACAGGCAAGCCCTTTTCTCAAAATGGCCCGGGCAGCTGCTCGCATCGGACTCGCTCCGCTCGCGCTCGATTAGGCTCGGCATTTGCCAGTTTGTGCAGTTGCCTTGCTCCATCGTGCAAGGCTAGGGATTCTCCGGAGCGGCCTCGTGGTCGCATCTCGTACAAGTTGCTGCGCCAGCCGAACAGTCTGGTCTGCGCCGTCGTTCAAGGCGGACGCACGGGACCGCCGAGAGGCACCGATGAGCGCCACAGAGCAGACGGCAGCTTTCAGCTTCGAGCCCCTGACACCCACCGCGTTCCTGCGTCGGGCGTCGCGCGTCTACGGTGATCGCGTCGGCGTCAGCGACGGCGAGCGACGCTTCACCCACGGGGAGTTCCTTCGGCGTTGCTTGAAATTCGCCGGTGCTCTGAAGGCAAAGGGGGTGGCGCCGGGCGATCGCGTCGCGGTGCTCGCTGGAAATTCGCACGTCATGCTGGCGGCGCACTGCGCGGTTCCGTTCGCCGGCGCAGCGCTGGTCGCGCTCAATACGCGAATCACGCCGGCCGACACCGCCTACATCCTCGGCCACTCGGGCAGCGCCGTCCTGATCTGTGATTCGGAATTCATCGGCGCGGCGGAGCAGGCCGCGGAGAAGGTCGCGGGGCTGCGCGTGATTTGCGCCGGCGGTCTCGGCGACGAGCTCGAAGAGCTGATCGATGCAGCCGAGCCGTTCTCGGTGCCGGTCACCGACGAGCGTGCGCATGGAGCGCTGGATCTCGGACCGCCCGAACAACCCGGGCGAAGTCGTGCGCCAGTGGTTCAAGGACCTCTATCAGGGCAACAAGCTCATCAAGAACGAGCTCGTCCTCGACGGCCGCGTCGTCGACCTGAAGCAGATCACGATGCCCGTGCTGAACATCTACGCCGAGGGCGACGTCGTCGTCCCCAACGCGTGCTCGCAAGGGATGAAAGGGCGCTTCGGAACGCGGGACTACACCGAGCTCGGCGTGCCGGGCGGCCACATCGGTACATTCGTCGGCGGCACATCGCCGGTGCCGATGCGCACCGGCCGCGGCAGCTTCCCGGTGCCCGCTTCGGCGTCCCAGATCGTCATCGTCAG
>DATAYY010000016.1:0-2421 GCA_036272325.1 Caldimonas sp.
GTCAAGGTCGTCCCCGGTCCGCGCGTCATCGTAACGAGCGTCGCGATCGCCGCCAGCGCGCCGCTCGCGCCGCGCGTCGCAACGCTGGAAGAGCCGTGGACCGACCGCCTCGACCACCTGCAGAAGATCTGGCCGTTGCGCGCCGGGCAGCCGTTTCGCCAACCTGCCTGGAGCGCGGCCAAGACGGCAACGCTCGCCGCGCTGCGCGGCGACGGCTACCCGGCCGCCACGTGGCAGGCGACGAACGCACGCATCGACGCGACCGACAACACCGCAGCGCTCGACCTCACGCTCGAAGGCGGCGCGCTGTACCACTTCGGCGACGTCCGCGTCGAGGGCATCCACCGCTTCGACGAGATCGCAGTGCGGCGTCTCGCGACCTTCATGCGCGGCGAGCAGTACAGCGAGCGGGTCCTCCTCGACTACCAGGAGCGGCTGCTGAAGCTCGGCCTCTTCGAAGGCGCCTCGGTCGAGCTCGACGCCAGCGGGCCCCCCGAAGCGGCGCCAGTGGTCGTCAAGGTCAAGGAGCTGACGCGCTACCAGGCCAACTTCGGCATCGGCTACAGCGCCAACACCGGCCCCCGCGTCTCGACCGAGCTCTACGACCGCAAGTTCTTCGGTACGCCCTGGGTGGCGCACACGACGCTGACCTACGGCCCGGACCAGAAGCTGCTCGGCCTCGAGTTCACCTCGTACCCGCTCGAGAATATGTGGCGCAACCTCGTCGCCGCCAAAATCGAGGAGTTGCGCTCCGCCGACGAGACGCGCCACAGCAGCACCGTGCGCATCGGCCGCTCGCTCGACACGACGCGCTTCGAGCGCCTCTACTACGCCGAGGTCACGCAGGCGCGGGTCGACAACGCTGCGCTCACGGATGCCAGCGTCGCCGGCTCGCTCAACTACAACTGGCTGCGCCGTGACGTCGACAACGTGCTGCAGCCGACCACCGGCACGGCGCTCTCGCTGCAGGGTGGCGCCGGCTACGGCTCGGGCCGCGAGAAGCGCACTGATCTCCTCGACGAGGAACACAGCCAAGGTCCCTTCCTGCGTGCCTACACGCGCTTCAACTGGTACCGGCCGTTCGGCGGCTGGTACGCCAACGTGCGCGCCGAGGCCGGCCAGGTCTTCGTCCACAGCCGCATTGCCGTCCCCGACACGGTGCTGTTTCGCGCCGGCGGCGACAACTCGGTGCGCGGCTACGGCTACCGCACGCTCGGCCCGACCGTGAACGGCGTGGTCGTCGGCGGCCGCGTTCTCACCACCGGCAGCATCGAGCTCGAGCATGCGCTCACGGCGCGGCTGCCGGCGCTGTTCGGCGCCGTCTTCACCGACGTCGGCAGCGCCGCCGACCAGTGGAACGAGTTGCACCCGGCGGTCGGCGTCGGCGTCGGCCTGCACTATCGCAGCCCGGTCGGGCCGCTGCGGCTCGACGTCGCCTACGGCGTCCGCGACGACCGCTTCCGGCTCCATCTGAGCGTCGGCGTGACGTTCTGAGCGACACGCGATGGCCACCCACCCCGACCCCGAGCCGACGCCGCGCGACGATGTCGCGCGCAACGTCACCACCCGACCGCAGCCGCGGCGGGCACGGCGATGGCTCGCCGGCATGGTTGCGACGCTGCTTCTCGTCACCGGAGCCACCGTTGCCGCGCTCCTCTGGGCCCTGCACAGCGCATCCGGCAGTGCGTGGCTGATCCGCCATGTTCCTTATGTCACCGTGACCGCGCCGCGCGGCGCCCTGATCGGCGACTTCGCCGCCGACCGCATCGACGTCGTCTTCCTCGGCAGTGGCGTGCTGCGCCTCGATGCGCCGCACTGGCAGGGACTCGAGGTGGCACAAGGCGACGCAGGTCGGTGGCTGCATCTGCGCATCGCCACGTTGCACGCCGATCGTGTGACGTGGCTCGCGGCGAGCGACCGGCCGAAGACGAACGAGCCGGCGCAGCCGCCGCAAAGCCTCAGGCTGCCGCTCGAGATCGAGATCGGCGCCGCGACCGTCGACGCGCTGCTCATCGGTGACGACGACGCGATGCCGCTGCGCATGCTGCGCGCACGCGCCCACCTCGGCGCCGACGGCGGCACCCGGCACCGGTTCGACGACGTCGCCGCCAGCCGCGACCGCATGCGTGCGACCGGCACCCTGACGATCGATACCGATCGCCCGCTTGCGGTCACCGCACGCGTGTCGCTCGTCGCCGCGAACGATGCCGTGCTGCCGTGGCAGGCGGCAGTCGACGCCAGCGGCCCGCTCGCGCAGCTCGACGTGCACGCCGATGCCAACGTCGCGGCCCGCGAGGGGCGCGCCGCGCAGTCGCTCGCCGCGCATGCCGTCGTGCGGCCGTTCGCGCCCTGGCCGCTCGGCGAGTTGCAGGCGTCGACCGAGGCGCTCGACCTTGCCGTCTTCGCGAGCGGGGTGCCGAC
>DATAYY010000017.1:0-60485 GCA_036272325.1 Caldimonas sp.
CTCGGGATTGGCCTGGTCGAGGTAGGCGACCTCGCGCCGGCCGACGATCTGGACGCGATTGGGGTGGATGTAGTTGAGGTAGCCGACCAGATCGGCCGCCGAGCGCGCGTCGCGCACCGCGGCTTCGTCGAAATGGCGCTCGGGGTGTGCGTGGCCGGCGAGCCACTCCCAGTGCAGGGTGGCGCGGAACTCCTCGAACATCGCCTCGGCGCTGATGACGGTCGGCTTCATGACTCGGCCCCCATGGCGCTCCGCGGTGGACGGCCCGGATTGGCGACCGGGCCGGGCCCGACGGCGGCCCGATGCCCGGCGTTCGTGTTCGCTCTCAAGCCACCGACTTCAGCGGCTCCCAGGCGGCGATGAGCCGGTGCACCTCGGCTGCCATCGGCTCGGCCTTCAGGCGTTCGCGAAGCTCGCGATCGGAGAGCATCTCGGCGATCTCGGACAGGATCTCGAGGTGGCGCTGCGTCGCCGCTTCCGGCACGAGCAGGAAGATCAGGAGCGAGACCGGCTCGTCGTCTGGCGCGTCGAAGGCGATCGCCTGGCGCACCCGGAGCACCGCGGCGAGCGGGTTCTTCAGCCCCTTGATGCGGCCGTGCGGGATCGCGACGCCGTGGCCGAGGCCGGTCGAGCCGAGCCGCTCGCGTGCGAACAGGTTGTCGGTCACGGTCGCGCGCGCGATCGCATGCTGGTTCTCGAACAAGAGCCCGGCCTGCTCGAACGTCCGCTTCTTGCTGGTGGCGTCGACGTCGACGACGACATCGACGACGGACAGGATGGCGGCGAGTCGGTTCATGAGGCGGGCGGAGCAGGTCGCGCCGGGGTCGATTGACGAAACGATCAATTATGAAGTTCGGGCGGCGCGCTGGCCGGGTTTGAGCGGCTTCGGATGCCCGACGGCTGTGCGGTGCTGCGCGCCGGCAACACCGCCGGGCGGCGCCCTCAGGGCAGCGTCGCGTCGATCCGCTTCGACGCCGTGTGGTGGTGGTCCTGGACGCGGTCCTTGTAGCGGACGACCTGGCGGTCGAGCTTGTCCATCAGCTGGTCGATCGCGGCGTAGAGATCCTCGGACGTGCACTCGGCGAACAGGTCCTTGCCCTTGACGTGCACGGTCACCTCGGCTCGCTGGCGGCGCTCCTTCTCGGCCGGCTTCTCGATCGAGAGCAGCACCGTGATGTCGACGACCTGATCGAAGTGGCGGTTGATCCGGTCGAGCTTGGCGAGAACGTATTCGCGCAGTGCCGGCGTCACTTCGAGATGATGACCGCTGATCGTCAGGTTCATGAGCGAAATCCTTTCGGGAATGCGGCAGGACACGGTAGCAGAGGCGCCGAAGCCTGTCTCGCAGGAAGGGTCGTCGGGCGTGCCGGGGCCAGTCTATCGCCGTGGCGAACGGCTCACGCTCCGCTCGCGCAGCCGGTGATGCCGATGCGATAATTTGTCACCGCATCTCGAGACGACGTTCTTGCTTTCTTCTCACCCACGGTGACCGTTCGCTCCTGGCGAGCCGGGTCATGCTCGCTGGAGGGTTCATGCTGAACGTCTTCACGCTGGCCAGCGGCCGGCTGTTCCAGGAAGAGATCGAAAGCCTCGGCGCGCTGGCCGACCTCAGGCCCGTGTGGGTCGATCTCGAGGCGCCGACCGAGGAGGAGAAAGGCTGGGTCGCCGAGCGCTTCGGCCTGACGATCCCGAGCGACGTCGTCGACGAGGATCTCGAGGAATCGGCCCGTTTCTACGAGGAAGGCAACGGCGAGTTGCACATCCGCTCCGACTTCCTGATCGACGACGAGACGCCGAGGAACGTCCGCGTCGCGTTCATCCTCTTCAAGCACATCTTGTTCTCGGTCCACTCCGAGGCGTTGCCGGTGTTTCGGTTGCTGCGCCTGCGCGCTCGCCGCATCCCGGCGCTGATCGAGGACGCCAAGGATGTTCTCCTCAAGCTCTACGACGCCGACGCCGAGTACTCGGCCGATGCGCTCGAGGGCATCTACGACAGCCTCGAGGCCGTGAGTGCGCGCGTCCTGCGCCAGCAGGTCAACGACCAGGCGGCGGGCGAGGCGCTGTCGGCGATCGCGCGTGAGGAGGACCTGAACGGCCGCATCCGCAGGAACGTGATGGACACGCGCCGCGCGGTGAGCTTCATGATGCGCAGCCGCCTGCTCGGCGCCGAGCAGTTCGAGGAAGCGCGCCAGATCCTGCGCGACATCGACTCGCTCGACAGCCACAGCACGTTCCTGTTCGACAAGATCAACTTCCTGATGAATGCGACCGTCGGCTTCATCAACATCAACCAGAACAAGATCATCAAGATCTTCTCGGTCGCGAGCGTCGCGCTGCTGCCGCCGACGCTGATCGCGAGCATCTACGGAATGAACTTCAAGGCGATCCCGGAGCTCGATTGGCGCTACGGCTACACGTACGCGATCGCGCTCATGGTCGCCTCGGTCGCGGCGCCGTTCATCTACTTTCGCCGCAAGGGCTGGCTTCGCTAGCGAGTGCCGGCGCCGCGGCCGCCATCGCCGCCGAGCGCCGTGCACACCGCGAGCGCCGACGCGAGCCCGTCCTCGTGGAAGCCGTGGCCGGTCCAGGCGCCGCAATACCAGAGGCCGCCGCGCCCTTGCAGCGACGGCAGGCGGGCCTGCGCCGCGATCGCGCGCCGGTCGAACCCGGGATGCGCGTAGTGGAACTCACCCTGCACCAGCGCCGACGCGGGCTCGTAGAGGGGATTGAGCGAGACGATCACCGGCGTCTCGAACGGCAGCGACTGCAGCCGGTTGAGGAGGTAGTGCACGCAGACCGATGCCGCCGCCGCCTCGGGGTCGCGCGGCCGCTCGTAGTTCCAGGCCGCCCAAGCGTCCTTGCGTTCCGGCAGGAGCCGTACGTCGCTGTGCAGGACGGCGCGGTTGCGCTGCCAGCGGATCGCACCGAGGATCTCGCGCTCGTCGTCGCTCGCATCGGCGAGCAGTGCGAGCGACTGGTCACTGTGGCAGGCGAGGACCACCGCGTCGTAGCGCTCGCTGCCGTGCGCCGTCCAGACATCGATTCCGCGCTCGGGAAGCCGTCTGAGCTGCCGCACGGGCGTTGCCAGGCGGGCGTCGGGGATCGCGTCGAGCATCTTGTCGACGTAGGTCGAGGCGCCGCCGCGTACCGATCGCCACTGCGGCCGGCCGCGGAGCTGCAGCAGGCCGTGGCTGGCGCAGAAGCCGAGCAGCGGCGCGATCGGGAAGCGCAGCATCAGCTCGGTCGGGCACGACCAGATCGAGGCGATCATCGGCAGGAAGTACCAGTCGCGAAACGCGCTCGAGAAGCGGTGATCGTCGAGGAAATCGCCGACGCCATCGTCGAGCCTGGCGCGGCCCGGCGGGTCGCGCACGAACCGCGTCGCGATCCGGTTGAAGCGGGCGATCTCGGCGAGCATGTTCCAGAACGCCGGCCGCAGCAGGTTCGAGCGCTGCGCGAAGATTCCGGCGACGCCCGATCCGCTCCACTCGATGCCTGCCGACGGGATCTGGGCCGAGAACGACATCTCGGCCACCCCCGTCTGGACGCCGAGCTCGGCGAAGAGTGCCGTCAGCAGCGGGTAGTTGCGTTCGTTGAAGACCAGAAAGCCGGCGTCGACGCCGTGCGTGCGGCCTTCGAGGGTGATGTCGACCGTGTGCGTGTGGCCGCCGAAATGGTCGCCCGCCTCGTAGAGGGTGACCCGGGCGGACCGCGCGAGTCCGCGCGCTGCGGCGAGGCCGGCGATTCCCGATCCGACGACCGCGATTCGCTTCATCGCCGGGCGCCGGCATGGCCGCGCCCGCCGGGAGGCGGGCGCCGTGCCGTAAAGAAAGATGTCGCCGAGCGCCCCCGAGGGAACGAGGGAGGGAGGAGGGAGGAGGAGAACCCCCCGGGGATTTCAGCCGGCGATGCCGGCCGGCTCCGCGACGAAAACCGGTTCGCCGTGCCGGCGCCGCGCGGCGCATTTGAATGCCCCGGCCGCTGCCCGGCACGTCTTCCCTCTCTGACGCGCGAAGGCGCCACGAGTTCCCGGCGGCCGCGAAATCCTTTCATTTTCGGATCGATCGACGGCTCCTTGACGTGCCCCGGCCGGCGCGGATTCGCGTCGCGCCGCCCGCCCGCGTCCCTTCGGACGCCCTCGACCCGGTCGACTTCGATCGAACGCCTACACTTCGCCCGGCCGAAAAGTCGCCCCGATGCTCTATCCCGAACTCTTCAAGCAGCTCGAAGCCGTCCGCTGGAACATGGACGACGACATCCCGTGGGCGCGCTTCGAGCCCAGCAGCCTGACCGAAGAGCAGGCGCAGACGATCAAGATGAACGCCATCACGGAGTGGGCGGCGTTGCCTGCGACGGAGATGTTCCTGCGCGACAACCGCGACGACAGCGACTTCTCCGCGTTCATGAGCGTCTGGTTCTTCGAGGAGCAGAAGCACTCGCTCGTGCTGATGGAGTACCTGCGGCGATTCCGGCCCGACCTGGTGCCGACCGAAGCCGAGCTGCATGCGGTCCGCTTCTCGTTCGATCCCGCGCCGGCGCTCGAGACGTTGATGCTTCACTTCTGCGGCGAGATCCGTCTCAACCACTGGTACCGCTGCGCGGCCGAGTGGCACACCGAGCCCGTGATCCAGGCGATCTACGAGACGCTCGCCCGCGACGAGGCGCGCCATGGCGGCGCCTATCTGCGCTACATGAAGCGGGCGATGACCAGGTTCGGCGACGAGGCGCGCGCCGCGTTCGCCAAGGTCGGCGTGCTGATGGCGAGCGCGCGTCGCACGGCGCAGGCGCTGCACCCGACCAACCTGCACGTCAACAGCCAACTCTTCCCGCGCGACACGATCCAGAGCCGATTGCCCGATCCGGAGTGGCTGCAGCACTGGCTCGACACCCAGATCCAATTCGACTCTGCCTGGGAGAACAAGGTCACCGGGCGCATCCTGCACAACCTCGGCCTTCTGCTCGAGCGCAGCTTCGCCAGCGTCCAGGAACTGAACCGCTACCGCAAGGAACTGCTGGCGGCGATCGCTGCCGTGGCGGCCGCAACGCCGGCCGCCGGCGGCCGGCCGGCCTGACCGGCGCGCCGGCGGCGGCGCGTCACGCCTTGGCACGGTCCTGGGCGGCCTTGCGGTCGGCGACGACCCTTTGCACGCTCGCCCGCTCGCCGAGGCGGCGCGAATAGGGCTTCCAGTCGATGCCGCCGGCGACCAGGAGGTCTTCGCCGTAGATCGCCTGGGTCGCCATCGTGACGACGCCGAACGAGGCCCAGGCAGCGCAGTCGGCCTGCGTGAACGTCGCGCCGGCGATGTACGGGTCGAAGCGGACGAGGCGGGCGAGCGCGGCGATGTTGCGCTCGAGACGCTTCCTGACCCGGGCAGCGTCGCGGTCTTCGATCGAGCCGCCGAAGAAAGCCTGCGGGTAGAGCTCGCGCGCGACCAACTCGACGTGCAGGTCGATGAACGCGATCAGCTCGCGGACCTTCGCCGCCTGATACGGATCCTTCGGCAGCAGCGGCGGCTCGGGCCACGTGGCCTCGATGTACTCGAGGATCGGCTGGCTCTCGCAAAGCGGGCCCCGCTCGGTGCGGATGAACGGGATCTTGCCGAGCGGCGACGCCCGAAGCGCGTCTTCGTTGTGCGCGCCCACGCCGGCAGCGCCGATGCGCTCCTCCTCGAACGGCACACCCTTCTCGAGGAGCGCGAGCTTGACCTTGCTGTAGTAGTTCGAAACTGGCAATCCGCAGAGCACGAGCATCGTCACGCCTTCCCGATCCCAGTCCATCGGCTTGCGCCGGGCCGGCTGATCTTATCCCGCGCATTCGCCGTGTCCGCTCCCATGAGGCGGAGCGATCGCGAAGCGACCGGCGACAATCGTGGCGTGCTCCCCGATTTCGTCGCCAAGCTCTGCCCGCGTGCCGAGCTGCTGCCGCGTCTGGCCGCGCTGACGCGCCCGATCGTCTTCACGAACGGCGTCTTCGACATCCTCCATCGCGGCCACGTCACCTATCTTGCGCAGGCGCGAGCCGAGGGCGCGAGCCTCGTCGTCGGCCTCAACAGCGACCAGTCGGCGCGCCTGCTCGGCAAGGCCCCCGGACGGCCGCTCAACAGCGAAGGCGACCGCGCCTGCGTCCTCGCCGCGCTGGAGAGCGTCAGCCTCGTCACCTTGTTCGACGAATCGAGCCCGCTCGAGCTGCTGAAGATCGTCCGCCCCGAGCTGTATGTCAAAGGCGGCGACTACGACGTCGACGTCCTCGCCGAGACGGCGCTGGTGCGTAGCTGGGGCGGCGCGGCGCGTGCGTTGCCGTTCGTCGACGGCTACTCGACGACGGCGCTCGTCGCTCGCATCCGCGGCTGAGCAGCGTCGCGAAACGTTCAATCGCCGTCACCCGGGTCGGCTGCGGCCGGACGGATGCCGAGCCGCTCGCGTTCGCGGCGGGCCGGGAAGACAACTTCGCGTTCGAGCCAGTGGCGCAGCCGGAGCGCCTCCGGCGATCGCTCCTTGTCGAGGTGGGCAAGCAGCGCTTCGTCGCGCAAATGCGGCTCGGGCGGGCGCCCGATCCGCGCCACGCTCTCGGGATAGGTGATCGCGAGCGCGCCGTCGGTGGCGGTGAAGCCGACGATTGCGCGCACGTCGGCGAGACGAATCCAGCGGCCGTGCGCGTCGTCCTCGACAACCCGCACCGGCCGGCCGCGGTATGCGTAATGTCGGCCCTCGACGTCGCGCCAGTGGGCGCGGTTCATCGCGTGGCGCAGCGCGCTCGCCAGGTCGAGCAGCGGCCGCGCGAGGGCGATGCCGAACAGCGCCAGCGTCGGCACCATCGCGGCCACGCCGAACGATCGCCAGACCAGCCACGACAGCAGCGTGCAGGCGGCAAGCCGCACGACGATCGTGGCGGCGACGCCGATCACGTCTTGCGGTTGACGAGGAAGATGCCCGCGGCGACGGTGACGAGCGCGATCAGCAGCCGCGCCGTGATCGGCTCGGCGAGCAGCAGCGCGCCGAGGCCGAGGCCGAACACCGGCGTCAGCATCGTGAACGAGGCGAGTCGCGTCGCCGGGTAGTGGCGGACGAGCCAGAACCAGACGAGGTAGCTCGCGAAGCTGACGATGACGATCTGAAACGCGAGCGAGCTCCAGGCGAGCGTCGACAGCTGCGGCAGCGGCGGCGGCGGTGCCGTGAGCGCGGCGGCGACGAGGAGCAGCAGTGCCGAGACGGCGAGCTGGTAGACGAGCGTCTTCTCCGCCGTCGCGTGGCTCAGCTTCGAGGCCCGGATCGCCAGTGTCGTCGCGCCCCAGAGGATGCCGGCGAGAACGCCGAGCGCGTCGCCGAGCCACTGCCTCGGGCCTGCAGCGGGCTCTGAGAAGCCTTCCGCGAATGCCCAGGCGACGCCGGCGAACGCGACCACGAGGCCGACGCTCTGGACCAGGTTCAGCCGCTCGGAGCTCGCGATCAGCGGCATGCCGAGCGCAACGACGAACGGCGCAATGTAGATGAAGACGACCATCCGCGACGCGGTCGTGAACTGCAGGCCGACGAAGATGCAGAAGAACTCGGCCGCGAACAGGGCGCCGGCGACGAGACCGCCGGCGAGCGTGCGGTCATGCTCGAAGAGGGGAATCGCGCGCACCCTCGACCACAGGAAGAGGAGCACGGTCGCTCCGGTCGAGCGCAGCGCGGCCTGCCAGAGCGCACCGATCTCGGGCAGCGCTGCCTTGGCGGCGACCTGGTTCAGGCCCCAGAGGAAGCAGCACCCCATCAGGCTGGCGACGGCGATTGCGTCGAGGTGGCTCTTGCGTTCGCGCATCGCGGCGGTGCTATGGCCGGTCTTTGCCCGACGCGGTGTTGTGCGCGCCTGCCGGGGCGCGCCGCGCGAGCGTCGCCAACGCATCGCAAAGAGCGGCCGCGCACAGGCCGGCGACAAGTCCGCTGGCGTGTGCGAACGGCGCCGTCGTGATGTCCCAGCCAGGCGGCCGGGACAGCGGCGCGCCCCACGGCGCTTCGCTCACGACCTTGATCGCGAGACCGGCGAGAACGAGCGCGCCGATCGCGCGCCGCGTGCCCCGCGCATGCACCGCCAGCTGCCAGCCGACGCAGGCGACGCCGGCGTGGAGGACGCCTGACAGGCCGCCGTAGTGAAGCAGGTCGGGCCGGAGGAGAAGTCCGAACTGCGTCAGCGGCCAGGCGACGAGCCAGGCCGCGGCGATCGGCCACGGCACGCCGGCGAACCAGCCGAGCGCGCCGACCAGCGCTGCGCCCGCCAGGTTGGCGAGCAGATGGAGCGCGCTGTAGTGGACGAAGGGCGCCGTCAACGCTCGCCAGGGCTCGCTCCCGGCGAGCGCGGGTTGCCAGTCGAGCACGGCGATCGACGGCGCCGCGACGGCGGACACCAGCAGTGCCGCGGCCGCGAACGCGAGGGCGAGCGCAGCCCAGGCGCGTGCGCCGTCAGCCGCAGACGGCACGCGAGAGGGCGATGACGGCGCCGCTCTGTGCGGCGAGCGGCGCCGGATCGACTTGCGTCGGCTGCTCGTCGAGGCGCGCGCGGTGCTGGGCGCTGCGCAGGTCGCGGTAGGCGTCGGCGGCGGCACGGCCGACGCCCGGCGGCAGCAGGAGCGCGTCCTCGGCGCGCTGCAGCAGGGCGATGTTGCCGACGTCGTCGAGCAGCTCGGCGTGCTGCGCGCCGTGGCCGAGAACGAGTGCCTGCACCGCGAACTCGACGTCGATCATGCCGCCCGGGCTGTGCTTGAGGTCGAAGCGGTCGCCCTTGACGGGATGCGCTGCGCGCACCTTCTCGCCCATCGCGCGCACCTGGGCGAGCAGCGCCTGCAGGTCGCGCGGTGCCGCGAGGACGGAGCGGCGCACAGCCTCGAAGCGAGGTGCGAGTCGCTCGAGGCCGGCGCACCAGCGTGCCCGCGTCAGCGCCTGGTGCTCCCACGTCCACGCCGTGTTGCTGCCGCGGCCGGTCTGGTAGTTCTCGAACGACGTCATCGACGTCACCAGCAGACCCGAGCTGCCGTTCGGCCTCAGGGCCGTGTCGATGTCGAACAGCTCGCCGGCGGCGGTTCGCATCGTCAGCCAGGTGATGAGCTTGCGGACGAACGCGCTGTAGACCTCGGCCGCCTTGTCGGCGTCGGTCTCGGGGTCGTCGTAGACGAAGACGACGTCGAGGTCGCTGCCGTAGCCGAGCTCCTTGCCGCCGAGCTTACCGTAGGCGATGACGGCGAGCTGCGGATCGGGCCGGTGCGCGATCTTCAGATGCTTCCACGCCCAGCGCAGCGCGCAACACAGCGTCGCATCCGCAAGCGCCGACAGATCGTCGGCAACCTGCTCGACGGTGAGGTGGCCCTCCACATCGCGCACCAGCGTGCGGAAGACCTCGGCGTGGTGGGCGCGGCGCAGGGTATCGAGCAACAACTCCTCTTCCGCCTGACTCGATCGCTCCCAGCCCTTGTGGCGCTCCTCGAGCTCGCCCTTGTACGCCTCGGGGTCGAAGCGGTCGTGCAGCAGCCGCTCGTCGGCGAGCTCGTCGATCACGCCGGGATGCAGCATCAGGTAGCGCATCGGCCAGCGTGCCAGTCCGAGCAGACGCAGCAGCCGGTTCTGCACCTCGGGCCGCTCGGCGAGCAGGGCGAGATAGCTCTCGCGACGCAGCAACGGCTCGAGCCAGTCGACGAACTGCACCGCCGCGCCGAGCGTGCAGCGGCCCCCGCGCACCGCCTGCGCCGCGCTCGCGATCAGATGCGCAAGGCGCACCTTGCTGTCGTCGCGCAGCAGGCGAATCTTGGCGTGGCCGCAGAGCGGCTCGACGCGAGCGCGCAGCTCCTCGGGCAATTGGGCGAGGAACTCCCCGGCGTCGATCGGCAGTTGCGCCGGCCCGCAATTGCGGCAGCCGCTGGCGGCGTTCGCGGCCGGCCTGCGCGGGTCGTGCAGGAGGCGGTCGAACTCGGTCGCGACCGACTCACGCGCGACGCCGAGCAGGTCGAGCATCGTGCACACGCCGTCATCGGCGTCGTGGCCGAGGCTGGCGGCGATCCACCGCAGATCGGCGTCGTCGGTCGGCAGGACGTGCGTCTGCTGGTCGTCGAGGTACTGGATGCGGTGCTCGACTCGGCGCAACATCGTGTACGCGTCGGCAAGCCGCTCGGCAGTCGCGCGCTGCATGAGGCCGCCGGCGGCGAGCCGGTCGAGCGCCTTCAACGTCGAGCGCGTCCGGATCTCGGGAAACTGGCCGCCGCGGACTACCAGCAGCAACTGGACGATGAACTCGATCTCGCGAATACCGCCGCGCGAGAGCTTGACGTCGTTGGCGCGCTCGGGCCGGCCGGCGGCGCGCCGCTGCGCTTCGTCGCGGACCTTGACGTGCAGCTGGCGCAGCCCCTCGAACACGCCGTAGTCGAGATAGCGGCGATAGACGAACGCCGTGACGAGCGAGCGCAACGGCATCGCGCGACCGCCGGTGACGCTGGCGCGCGGCGCGACGACGCGGCTCTTGAGCCACGCGAAGCGCTCCCACTCACGGCCGTGGGCCTGGAGATATTCCTCGAGCATCGCCAGGCTGACCGCGGTCGGCCCCGAGTTGCCGTTCGGCCTGAGCGCGAGGTCGACGCGAAAGACAAAGCCGTCGTCGGTCACTTCGCCGATCAGCGAATAGAGGCCGCGCGCGACCTGGGCGAAATATTCGTGCGCGCTGGTCGGCCGCGCACCGTCGGTCTGCCCGTCTGATTCGTAGACGTAGATGAGATCGATGTCGGACGAGACGTTGAGCTCGCGCGCGCCGAGCTTGCCCATGCCCACGATCCAGAAGTCGATCCGCTGGCCATCGGCGTCGCGCGGCACGCCGAAGCGCGCATCCTGGTCGGCAAGCGTTCGCGCCAGCGCCAGCTCGAGGGTCGCTTCGGCGAGCTCGGTCATCGCCCTGGTGATATCGGCGAGCGGCGCACCCTCCTCGACGTCGAGCACGGCGAGCCGCTCGATGGTCAACTGGCGGGCGACGCGCAGCGCCGCGGCGAAGCTCCTGCCGTCGGCCTGGAGGCGCTGGACGAGCGCCGCGATCGTCTCGCGACCTGGCAGGCCGGGCGGCAGCAGGGCGAGCTCGTCGCCATAGCGGCGCCGGATCCGCTGCACGAAGCGGCTGTGCGAGGCGAGCGGAACATCTCGTTGCGCCTGCAACGCATGCAGATCGATGGCGAGCGGGGTGCCGGAGATCCGGGGATCCATCGTCTCGCGCCGGCTGTGCTAGATTGAACCGACCCGCGCGCGTCGTCGCTGCAGCGCCGGTCGCTGGATCCCGCGCAGGACGAGGAGGCGACCGTCCTCGCAACGAACGGCCGCCGGTCTGAGCGCTGTCGTCATGTCTTCGAACCCGCCTCCCGGTGCCGCTGGCCCCTCTTCGCGCAACGCCGTCCGGGCGCGCTGGGCTCCCTTGCGCTGGACATGGCGTGCACTGCTGTGGCTGTTCCTCACGGCCTGGCTGGTGCTGTTCGTGGGCTGGCTCTCACTTCACTGGCTGATTCTGCCGCACATCGAAGAGTGGCGCCCGCAGATCGAGGCGCGCGCCAGCAGCGTGCTCGGCACCCCGATCCGGATCGGCGCGATCACGGCGCGCTCGCGTGGCTGGGTGCCGGAGCTCGAACTGCGCGACGTCCGCGTCCTCGATGCCGAGCAGCGCGTCGCCCTCGTCCTGCCGCGGGTCTTCGCCGCGCTCTCGCCGCGCTCCCTGCTCGCGCTCGAGCCGCGCTTTACCCAGTTGCTGATCGATGGCGCCAGCCTCGACGTGCGCCGCGACAAGAGCGGCCGCATCCGCATCGCGGGGCTCGACTTCGCCAATTCGCAAGGCGGCGCCGGCGACGACGCGGCGGCCGACTGGTTCTTCAAGCAACACGAGTTCGTGATCCGCGCCGGTACCCTGCGCTGGATCGACGAGGCTCGCGACGCCGAGCCGCTCGCGCTTGCCGACGTCGTCCTCGTCGTCCGCAACGGCTTGCGCGAGCACGACATGCGGATCGACGCGACGCCGCCGCCGGGCTGGGGCGACCGCTTCAGCCTGCGCGGGCGATTCACGCAGCCGCTGTTCGCGCGCGCGAGCGAGTGGCGGCGCTGGAGCGGCGTCGCCTATGTCGATCTTCCCCGCGCCGATCTCAGCGAGCTGCGCCGGCGCGTCACGCTGCCGTTCGAGCTCAGCGAAGGCGACGGCGCGCTGCGCGCATGGATCGACGTCAAGGATGGTCAGGCGACCGGCGGCGCGGTCGATCTGGCGCTGCGCGCGGTCGCGCTTCGGCTCGACAAGAGCGTCGAGCCGCTCGAGTTCGAGCAGGTTGCCGGTCGCATCGACGCCGAGAAGAGCGACGACCGGATGGCGGTCGCCGTGCACGGCTTCGGCTTTCGCACCGGCGATGGCCTGAGCTGGCCGCAGGGCGACCTGCGCGCGCTGTGGCGCTGGGACGAGAGCGGCGCGATCAGTGGCGGTGAGCTCGACGCCGACCGACTCGACATCGGCGTCATCGCCGAGATCGCAAGCAGGGTGCCGATCGGCGCCGCGGTGCGCGAGCTGCTCGCGGACCTCCGCCCGCGCGGCGTCATCACGCAGCTGAAGACGCGCTGGGACGGTCCTCTCGATGCGCCCGAGCGATATCGCGTCAAGGGGCGGTTGAGCGATCTCTCGCTCGCCGCCAAGCCTTCGCCCGAGCCCGAAGGAATCGGCCGGCCGGGCCTCGCCAACGCCGATCTGCAGCTCGAGGCGACCGAGACCGGCGGCCAGGCGCGCATCGACGTCCACGCCGGCAAGCTCGACCTGCCCGGGGTATTCGCCGAGCGCGAGGTGCCGCTCGACCTGCTCGACACGCGCCTCACGTGGAAGGTCGAACGCGAGCCGGGCGACGCGCCGCCGAAGATCAGCGTCAAGGTCGCGAACGCGACCTTCGTCAATGCCGACGCGAAAGGTGAGTTGAGCGCGACCTGGCGCTCGGGCCCGGGCCCCGGCTTCGGCCGCGGCGGCCGTTATCCCGGCCAGCTCGAGCTCGACGGCCGTCTGATCGATGGAGTCGCCGCGCGCACCGCGCGCTACCTGCCGCTCGGCCTGCCCGAGGGCGTACGCAACTATGTTGCCGGCGCGGTGCGCGAAGGGACGATCGCGAGCGCGACGTTTCGCATCCACGGCGACCTCTACGAATTCCCGTTCCACGATGCCAAGCTCGCGCGCGACGGCGACTTTCATATCGCCGCCAAGCTCGAGGGACTGACCTTCGCCTACATCCCCGACGACCCAGCGCCGCGGCCGGCCGGCGTGGCGGCGCGCGAGTCGTGGCCGCCGCTGACGCGTGCCTCGGGCGAGCTCGTGGTCGACCGCACGACGCTCGACATCCGCAACGCCAAGGCGCAGCTCGGCAATGTCGAATGGAACGGCATCCAGGGCCGGATCGCCGAGCTCGGCAGCCGGGCCAGGCTCGAGATCGAAGGCACCGCGCTCGGCCCGCTCAGCGACATGCTTCGCTTCGTCGACGTGACTCCCATCGGTCGTTGGACCGGCAAGGCGCTCGCCGCGGCCAATGCGACCGGCGCCGCCGAGCTCAAGCTCGCGCTCGGCGTGCCGCTGGCGCGTCCCTCGGAAACGATCGCCAGCGGCCGCGTCGTCCTCGCCGGCAACGACATCCGGATGACGCCCGATACGCCGCTACTCGCTGCCGCCAGGGGCCGGGTCGAGTTCTCGCAGCGCGGCTTCACCGTCACCGGCGCAAGCGCGCACACGCTCGGCGGTGACCTCGCCTTCGAGGGCGGCTCGAGCGGTGGCCTGAACGGCGGCGACACCCAGCGCTTCAGCGGTCGCGGCACGGCGACGGCGGAGGGGCTGCGCCAGGCGAGCGAGCTCGGCACGGTCGCAGGCATGGCGGCCGTTGCGAGCGGGCAGACCTCGTACCGCGCGACCCTCGCGTTCCTCGCCGGCCGGCCGCAGATCAGCGTCGCCAGCAATCTGGTCGGGGTCGCGATCGACCTGCCGGCACCGCTCGGCAAGGCCGCCGCACAGCCGATGATCTTGCGCGTCCGGATGGGGCCCGACGAGGCCGTCGCGGCGTCGGGCGACGCGGCGCCCGGGCCGATGCACGACACGCTTCAGACCGACCTCGGCGGCGCGTTGCAGGCGCACTTCGTGCGCGAGGTGAGCGGCGACGTCGCGCGCGTCATCCGCGGCGCGATCCGGGTCGGCGAGCCGCGCCCGGCCGCTGCCGAGCGCGCCGCCGATCCGCTCCCGGGCGAGCCGATCGAGACGCTGGCGTTGCCGGCGAGCGGCGTCGCCGCCAATGTCGTCGTCAAGAGCCTCGATGTCGAGACCTGGCAGGCGGCGCTGGCGCGAATCCAGGGCGGCGACGTACGCGCCGTGCCGAGCGGCGCCGCCGCCGCGCCGCTCGTCTTCGATGGCGCCGGCGGCGCCGGCTACGTGCCCGATTCGATCGGCCTGCGCGCCGGCGAGGTCGACATCGGCTCGCGCCACCTCACCAACGTCACCGCCGGCCTGTCGCAGCAGGACGATGTCTGGCGCGCCAATGTCGGCGCCGACGAGCTGGAGGGCTACATCGAATACCGGCCGGCCCGCCGCGCCAACGGCGCCGGGCGGGTGTTCGCGCGGCTGGCGCGCCTCAGCCTGCCGAAGGGCGACGTCGAGCGCGTCGAGAGCCTGCTCGAGGCGCAACCGGCGAGCATTCCCGCACTCGACATCGCGGTCGACGACTTCGAGATGCGCGGCAAGCGCCTCGGCAGGCTCGAGATCGTGGCGACCAACCGCGCCGTCGCCAACCGCGAGAGCGTGCGCGAATGGCAGCTCGGCAAGCTCAACCTGACGATGCCCGAAGCGCAGCTCGGCGCGACCGGCACCTGGGGCGATTCGCCGGGGCTGCCGGCGGCGTCGGCGCGACGCGCTTCGATGAACTTCACGCTGACGCTCGGCGACAGCGGCGCGCTGCTCGAGCGGCTCGGCATGGGCAAGGTGGTGCGCGGCGGCAAAGGGTCGATGACCGGCGAAGTCTCTTGGCCCGGGTCGCCGTTCTCGCCCAACTACGCGAAGATGACCGGGCAGGTGAAGGTGGCGATCGACTCGGGCCAGTTCCTGAAGGCCGGTCCGGGCGCGGCGCGGCTGCTCAGCGTGCTCAGCCTGCAATCGTTGCCGCGCCGGCTGACCTTCGATTTCCGCGACCTGTTCGCCGAGGGCTTCGCGTTCGACAACGTCATCGGCGATGTCAGCATCGCCGACGGCAAGGCGTCGACCAGCAACCTGCGCATGCGCGGCACCGCGGCGGTGGTGCTGATGGAGGGCAGCGCCGATCTCGAGCACGAGACCGAGGACCTGCGCGTCGTCGTCATCCCCGAGATCAACGCCGGCACGGCGTCGCTCGGGCTGGCGGTGATCAACCCGGCGCTCGGTCTTGGCACCTTCCTCGCCCAGTACCTCCTGCGCAAGCCGCTGATGGCGGCGAGCACGCGCGAGTTCCGTGTCACCGGGCCGTGGGACGATCCGAAGGTCGAGCATCTCGAACGTCCGCTCGGCGAAGCGGCGGCCGCCGATCCGGGGCCGACCGGCGGGCCGGCGCCCGCGGTGACGCGCTGAGTCCGAAAGGCCGAGATGAAGATCGCTGCCGTCCAGATGGTCTCGACACCGAGCATCGAGACCAACCTCGTCGCCGCGCGCCGCCTCGTCGGCAGCGCCGCCGCCGCCGGCGCGGGGCTCGTCGTCCTGCCCGAGTACTTCTGCTTCATGGGCCGAAGCGACCGCGACAAGCTCGCCGTCGCCGAGCGCGCGGGCGAGGGACCGATCCAGAGCGTGCTCGCCGCTCTGGCCAAGGAGTTCGGCGTCTGGCTGATCGGCGGAACGTTGCCGCTTGCGGTCGACGGCGCGCCGGCTCTATCTGCGGCCGGCGGCGACCGCGTCCTGAACGCGAACCTCGTTTTCTCGCCGCGCGGCGAACTCGCTGCGCGCTACGACAAGATGCACCTGTTCGCGTTCGACAACGGCCGCGAGCGCTACGACGAGGCGCGCACCTTGCAGGCCGGCCGGACGCCGGTCGCGTTCGATGCCGACGGCTGGCGGGTCGGCCTGAGCGTCTGCTACGACCTGCGCTTTCCCGAGCTCTACCGCGCGCTCGCCAGGCCGCCGTGCGATCTCCTCTCGGTGCCGTCCGCGTTCACCTACACCACCGGCCTCGCCCACTGGGAAGTGCTGCTGCGCGCACGTGCGATCGAGAACCAGTGCTACGTCGTCGCCGCCGCGCAGGGCGGTACGCACGAGAACGGCCGCCGCACCTTCGGCCACAGCCTCGTCGTCGATCCCTGGGGCGAGGTCGTCGCCTGCCGTCGCGACGACGGCGAGGGCGTCGTCGTCGCCGAGCTTCAGCGCGAGCGCATCGTCGACGTGCGCCGCCAGCTCCCTGCGCTCGAGCACCGATTGGCATTCTGATGCGGTCCGCGAGCGCACCGGCTGCGCTCGTCCTCGCGCTGGCAGCCACTGCCACCTCTGCGCTCGCCGCCACCGACGCCGCGCGAAGCAGCGCCTGCCACGGCCCTGCACGGCTGGCCGACTTCGGCAGCGACGGCCGCATCGGCGCGAAGTGGAACGCGGCGACGCAGACGGTCGCCTACGGCAGGCCGCAGAAGGATGGCCACTACCACGCGTTCATCGCCGATGTCGACGGCGGCCACGAGCGGCGGGTTACGGTCGCTACCTGGCGCGACGATCGGCATCAGTTTCCCGCCGCGTGGCACCCCGCCGGGGAGCTGCTGGCGATGCTCGTTGAGCAGGACGAGCACGAACGCAGCTCAGTCGACGCGACCCCTGGCTACGGCGCCTACACCGACTATTGGATCGTTCGCCGCGATGGCAGCGCGGCATGGAAGCTGTACACGCTACCCGACGGCTACGACCACGCGATCACGCACGCCGCGTTCTCGCCCGACGGCAGCAAGTTCGTCTGGACCGAGCGCATCCGTGCGCCGCAGTTCTGGGACCTGAACCTGTTCGCCGGCGCCTATGTCTTCAAGGTTGCCGACTTCATCGTCGCACCCGAGCCGCATCTCGAGAACGTTCGCAGCATCCTGCCCGGCAACGTCGATCAGGGCGGCGAGGTCGAGTCGATCGCCGGCGACAACCGCACGATCGCGTTTTACAGCACCTACGTCTCGAAGAACCTGTTCGCGTCGCGCATCTACACGATGGACATCGAGAGCGGCGAGATCCGCGAGCTCACGACCGAGAGCTTCGCGCAGGCGCCGACGTTCACGCCCGATGGCAGGAGCATCGTCTACATGACCGGAGCCGGTGCCGACATCTTCCCGTTCCAGCTGCAGGGCGCCGACTGGTGGATCATGAGGGTCGATGGCAGCGACAAGCGCCGCCTCACGTTCATGAACGTGCGCGACCATCCCCACTCGGTGAACCGATACCGCCTCGCCGGCTCGCTCTCGTTCGTCAGCGACACCGAATTCTTCGGCGATGTCATGACGCGGTCGCTCGGACTGGTCGGCAAGGTCGTCCGCGTCGATTGCCGCTGAGGCGCGGTCGCGCGCCAGGCTACCGCTCGTCGCGTTCGCGGCAACTTGTGCATAGGGCGGTCGCGATCCCCCGTCGGCGGGCGTCCACGCACGAGGTCCGCTGCTAGAGTGCGCCGCACCGAAGACCAGGGAGGTTTTCATGATGCTGGTGATCGCGATCATCGTCGGCGCGCTTGTCGGTGCGGCTGCGAGCGGCGAAGCAGGCGCACTCGCCGGCGCGCTGTTCGGCTGGCTCATCGTCCGATCGCTTCACCAGCAGCGCGAGATCGAGACCTTGCGCAGGCGCGCCGCGCCGCCGCCTGCAGCGGTCGCCGCAGCGCCGCCCGCCGTTGAGGACAACGCGACGGCGCGCGCGAGGCAGGCGCCTGAGCCAGCCGCCGCGTCCATGCGCGTGGCGCAGACTCCTGGCGCGGCCGCGCCGACAGTTGACGTGGTGCAACCAGTCATGGCGGCCGACACGTTCGCCAGCGAAGCAGGGTTCGCCGCGATCGAGCCGATCGCAAGCGCGCCCACAGGGCACCAACCGCATGCCGCCGGCGCAACCGCGCGCGCGCCGATCGCCGGCGACGACGTCCTGGCCGCACCATCGCGCGACCTGCTCGGGCCGGTGCGGCAGTGGCTCTTCGGCGGCAACACGATCGTCAAGGTCGGCATCGGCATCCTGTTCATCGGTCTCGCGTTCCTCGCCAAGTACGCCAGCGAGCACGCCCACCTGCCGGTCGAAGTGCGCCTCGCCGCCATCGGCGCTGCGGCGGTCGTGCTGCTCGGCTTCGGCTGGCGATTGCGCGTCTCCCGCCCCGACTACGCCCAGGTGCTGCAGGGCGGCGCGGTCGCAGTGCTCTACCTGACGCTGTTCGCGGCGTTTCGCTACTACGGCGTGCTCGCGGCGACGCCGGCGTTCGTGCTCATGGTCGCGGTGGCTGCCCTCGCCGCCGCGCTCGCGGTGCTGCAGGACGCGCCCTCGCTCGCCGTCGTCGGCGCACTCGGCGGCTTCGCGACGCCGCTCGTCGTCTCGACCGGATCGAACAACCACGTGGCGCTCTTCACGTACTACCTCGTTCTCGACGCCGGCATCGCGATCGTCGCCTGGTCGAAGACGTGGCGGCTGCTCAATCTGGTCGGCTTCGTCGCTACCTTCATGGTCGCGACGGCGTGGGGAGTGCTCCAGTACCGAGCCGAAAACTACACCACCAGCCAGGCGTTTCTGGTCGCGTTCTTCCTGCTCTTCGTCGCCATCCTCGTCCTGCCAGCACGTCGCCTCGCGCGCGCGGCGACGATCGACGCCGTGCCTTCATCCGGGCGCGAGAAGTGGATCAACAGCAGCCTCCTGTTCGGCCTGCCGACGGTGACCTTCGCACTCGAATACGGGCTCGTTCGCGGCACGCCCTACGGCGCCGCGCTGGCCGCGCTCGGACTCGGCGCCTTCTATGTGCTGCTCGCGGCGTGGCTGCGACGCAAGCCCGAGCTCGGCGTCACGTTCGAGGCGACGCTGGCGATCGCGACCGTGTTCCTGACGCTCGTCATCCCGTTCGCGCTCGACGAGCGCAGCACCGCCGGTGCCTGGACCCTCGAAGGCGCGGGCCTGGTCTGGATCGGCTTTCGCCAGCGGCGCGGGCTGCCGCGCGCGTTCGGCTACCTTCTGCTGACGATCGCAGCGCTCGCGATGCTGGTCGGCCACGAGCGCTACGGCGCGCCGACGGCAGTGCTGAACGTCTATCTGTTCAACGGCCTGATGGCCGCCGCGGCGTCGCTGGCTGCCGCCGCCTTCGTCGACCGCGGCCGTCGCGCCGGGCCGCTCGGCGCCGGCGAGGACGCGTGCGAGGCGCTCCTGATCGGCTTTGCGACGCTCTGGCTCGTCGCCACCGCGTCGATCGAGATCGATGCCTTCGTGCCGGTGCGATTCACGCTTGCTGCGACGCTCGCCGCCGCCAGCGCGGTCGCCGTCGTTTACGCCGCGCTGGCGCAGCGACGCGCATGGCAGGCGATCGCCTGGCCGGCGCTCGCGCACGCACCGGTCGCGTTGGCACTCGCGCTCGTCACCGCTGCGATGCTCGCGAACCCGTTCGCGGGCGGCGGCTGGTGGGCATGGCCGCTCGCCTTCATCGCTCACGCCGTCGTGCTGCGCTTCGCTGCGCCGCTCTGGCCGCGCGCTGTGGCCCATGTCGACCACGCTCTGGGCGTCGTCACGCTCGCGCTGGTCGGCGCGCTGCTCGGTCGTGCCGTCACTGCGCGCTGGGGCGACGCGGCGAGCGCGTGGCCCTGGCTCGGCTGGCTGCTCGCGCCCGCGGCGCTGCTGCTTGTCCTGCCCCGTCCTGCGACGGCGCGGATGTGGCCGGTGCGCGCCCTGCCCGAGGCGTACCGGAGCAGCGCCGCCGCTGTGCTCGCGGCCGCGCTCTGGCTGTGGACGTTGGTCGCCAACGTCGCTTCCGACGGCTCGGCGGCGCCGCTGCCGCATGTTCCGCTTCTCAATCCGCTCGACCTCGGTATCGGCATCGCGCTCGCCGCGACGATGCTCTGGTTGACGAGCTCGGACTGGATCGCCCGCTGGTCGCTGGCGATGGCGGCGGGCGCTGGCTTCGTGTGGCTGAACGCGATGCTCGTGCGTGGCTTTCACCACTATGGCGGCGTGCCGTACCACGTCGATGCCTGGTTCGGCTCGCTCGCCGTGCAGACCGGGATCACCCTGCTCTGGACCGCGATCGCGCTGGTCGCGATGTGGCTCGGCGCAGCGCGTGTCGCGCGGCTGCCCTGGATTGCCGGCGCTGGGCTGCTCGCCGCGGTGGTCGTCAAGCTGCTCGTCGTCGACCTCTCGGGCAGCGGCAGCGTGACGCGGATCGTCTCGTTCATCGGCGTCGGCGTGCTGATGCTCGTCATCGGCTACGTCGCCCCGTTGCCGGCCAAGGAGTCCCGACATGCGGCGATCTGACGGTCCGCGGCGACGGGAGAGCCTCCGTTGCTGGCGACCGACGTTCGCCGCGCTGGTGCTTGGCTTCACCGCCGCCGCGGGCTCGGCGGCCGATCCGGCTCCTTACCGCTATCGGGCGCCGATCGTCGTCGATGCGCCGGCGCCGTTCGTTCGCCTCGCGCTGCCGCCGGCCGCATACGGCTACGTCGAGCAGGACGATCTGCGTGACCTGCGCATCGTCGATGCGCGCGGCGAGCGGGTGCCGTTCGCGGTGTTGCCGGCGCTTTCGAGCGTGCACACGAGCGAGCAGGTGCGCGAAGCGACGCTGTATCCGCTGCCGGCGCGGCCGACCGCTGCCGGCGTCTGGCCGTCTCCGGTCGACGTCGTCGTCGAAGGCGATCGGATCAGCGTCCACCGCCGCGGCGTCGACAAGACGGTCGCGCCAGCGCCGCGCGAATCGGGCGGCTGGCTGATCGACAGCGGCGAGACACGCGCCGGCGATCCGCTGCCGCGGAGCCTGCGCCTGCACTGGTCGGCGCCGGCCGAGTTCTCGGCCACCTATCGGATCGAGAGCAGCGACGACCTGCGTCAATGGCGAAGCGGCGGCAGCGGCCAGGTGATGGCGCTGCAGTCGGCCGCCGGCGCGCTGACGCAGCCGGTCGTCGGTCTCGGCGACGCCTCTGGGCGCTTCGTTCGCCTGGTCTGGGCCGACCCGGCAACGGCACCGGCGCTGACGGGTGCGACGGTCCTGGTCGCCGAGCGCCATCAAGTCGCCGTCGAGTCGGCGCGCGAGCTCGTGTTCGCGCCGCTGGCCGAGTCTCGGCCCGGCGCCGCCTTCGATCAGGCGGCGCGGCGGGCGCTCGTGTTCGATCTCGGTGGCGCACTGCCGGTGCTCGACGTCGACCTTCGCTTCGCTGCCGGCACGCACGTCGCGCCGGTGCGGCTGCAAGGCCGCACGCGTGCCGATCAGCCATGGCGCGAGCTCGGCGGCGGCGTCTTCTACCGCCTCGAGCGCGACCACGACGTCGGCACGTCACCCGCGATCGCCTTGCCGACGACGGTGCGCTATCTGCGCGTCGTTGCTGACGAGCGCGCTGCCGCGCTCGATCCGAGGAGCGTCCAGCTCGTTGTCCATGCCGCTTTGGCGTCGCTCGTCATCGCGATGCAGGGCGAGCCGCCGTTGCATCTGCTCGCTGGCTCGGCCGACGCGCCGGCCGGAGCGCTGCCGATTGCGCTCGTCGTCCCGCAACTCGACAGCGAACGCGCGCGCTTCGGTCGCGCGAGACTCGGCGAGTTCGAGGTCGACGCGGTGGCGGCGCAGGCAGCGGAGAGCGCCGCCCGGAGCGCGCGACTGCGGCCATGGCTCCTCTGGGCGGTGCTGCTCGCGGGTGTCGCCGGCCTCGGCGCGCTCGTCTGGCGGCTCGCCCGCACCGGGCCGCAGCCGCCGCGCTGAGCGCTTCGTCTCAGGCGCCGAGGAATTCGCCGACCGGCTTCAGCTCGTCGACGCGGTCGCAGACGGTCTTGACGGCCATCAGGATCGGCGTGCCGAGGATGAGGCCGACAGCGCCCCAGAGCCAGCCGAACGCGAGCACGCCGACGAACACTGCGAACGGGCTCATGCGGCTGGCGCGGCCGGTCCACCACGGCGTCAACAGGTTGCCGACGATGCCATGGATCGCGAACGACGACAGGCCGATGAAGAGCGCCTGATGGAGGCTGTCGAACTGGATGAAGCCGACGACGGCCGATCCGAGACCGACGAAGACGGCGCCGAGGTACGGCACCAGGTTCGTGATGCCCGCAGCGACCCCCCACACGGCGGCGTTGTGGAGGCCAAGCGCATAGAACGCAAGCCCGGTCGTGGTGCCGACGACGACGCTCGTCGCCAGCTGCACGAGCAGGTAGCGCTGGATCTGGACGCTGATCTCGTCGAGCGCCTGGATCGTGATCTTCTTCTGGCTGAGCCGAGGCCCGGCGAGCTTGACCATCTTGCGCCGAAAGGTGTCGCCCGACGCGAGCAGGAACAACGTGACGAAGAGGACGATCGCGACCTGACCGAGGAAGACAAAGAGGCCGAGGGTTCCGCTCCAGAGATAGTCGCGCACGTTGAAGCCCGGCTTCTCGACGACGACGCGCGTGACGCTGCGCGGCGGCGTCGTCTCGATCGGACCGAGTGCCGGAGCCGCTCGCGCTGCCGTTCCACGGGCCCCGCTCGCGGCCGACGCCGACGGGGACCCGGCGGCCGCCTGCGCCGCCTGCTCGAGCACGTTGGCGGCCTGCTGCACGCGATCGAAGGGCGAGCTCTCCGATTTGGGGTGCTGGCCCTCGAGGCCCTGCCGCACTTTCTGGGCGACGTTCGGCAGTGTTTCGATCAGCGCCGAGGCCTGGTCGCCGAGCGCCCACATGCCCCAGCCGATCACGGCCATGATCGCGCCGAGCACGACCGAGGCGCCGATGATGCGCGGCAGGTACCAACGCTGCAGCCGATCGACTGCGGGCGTCAGCGCATAGCTGAACACGACGCCGAGCAGGAGCGGGACCAGGACTGCCTTCGCCCACTGGAGAGCGAAGATGCAGGCCAGCGCGGTCAGCACGATCAGCGAGAGGCTGCGCACGTCGACCGGCATGTGCAGGTGGATGCGCCGCGGATCGGCTGCTCGCGCTTCGCCCTCGTCGGCGGCCACGAGGTCGCGCTTGGCTCTCTCCTTCGATGGTTCGGTCGATGCCGCCTCGGTCATGGTCGGTCCGTGCAGGTCGAGGCGATGCTAAGCCGCTCTCAGGCGACCCTGGCGCCGTCGGTCGCAAGAGCGACGTAGTGGCGCGCGAGCTCGGGCGGCTGCGGCGAATCGAGCAGCACGCAGCTCATGCGCAGGGCGTCGGCCGCGAGATCGCTGAATCGGCCGAGACGGCTCTTCGCGAGCGCCGTCGTCACCCAGGTGCGAACGACCACCGGCCGCTGCATCCACGACAAGGTCTGCATCCGGCCGAGCGCGTCGACCATCGCCTTGGCATTGGGCGGATGCCAGGGCGGGATCTCGGCGAAGACGGGAAAGCCGGCCATCACCGCCTCGTACCATCCCTGACCCTCCGGCGAATCGGGATCTTCGGCGGGGACCATGCGCGACAGGAACGCGGTGTATTCGGCGACGCTCAGGACGTCGGACTCGAGCCACTCCGCCTCCTCGGCATGCGGTTCGGGCCGCGCCGCGAGCGGCCCGGTCTCGCCGAGCCCGCGCCGCATCGTCAGCCAGTGCAGGCGGTCGATCGGCCGCGCGACGCCGTCCGCGCCCATGACGCGTCGCGTTGCGAGCAGCAGCTCCTGGCGCGCGGCGAGCGGCTGCGTCGCCATGCGTGCCAGCAGCAGCTCGAACCACGGCAGACGGGCCGCGCCCGAAAAGCTCGCTCCATGCTCGCGCAGCGCTTCGCCATCGGGCAGCTTGCCTGCTTCGATCCGCCACGCTCGCAGCGCGCGCTTGCTGCCGCGCGGCAGCAGCAAGGCGAGCAGAACGGCCTGCAACTCGCCGGCGCCGTGGACGTGGCGGAGCCGGTCGGCGGCGTCGCGCTCGGAAGCGGGCCCAGCGGCGGCGTGAGCGTCGGCCACGATCAGAACACGGCCGCGCTGCGGAAGCTGAACAGCCGCGCGACGAGGACGGTCGGGAACTGACCGACGCTCTCGTTGTAGGCGGCGACGGCGGCATTGAAGTCGGCGCGCGCGAACGCGAGCGCGGTGTCGCTCGTCGCGAGTTGCGTGTTGAGCTCGGGCAGGTCGGCGCCGGGCAGCGCCTGCACCGGCAGGCGCGCGCGCGCGTCGGCGAGGATGTCCTCGGCGACGCGCAGGCTCGTCACCGCGCCAGCGACCCCGGGTCGCGTCCGCGCATGCTCGCGCGCGGTGTTGGCCTGGCTGCAGGCGGCACGCAGCGACTCGAGGCGCGGCCCGGCGGCGGCGAGCGCGATCGAGAGCAGCTCGAGTTGGCGCTCGAGCAGCGCCTCGCGCTGGCGGAAGCGCTCGTCGACGGTGGCGAAACGCGCGACCAGCTCACTGCGCAGCCGCACCAGGCGGTTGTAGGCGCCGACGATCCAGAACACGAGGATGGCCGCGATCGCGGTCACGGTGCCCTGGGTCGTTGTCATCGCGGCGCGTGCCGTTTCAACTCGCGAGCCAGCTCTGGTAGCCCTTGCCGCGCAGATCGCACGACGGACACATGCCGCAGCCGTACCCCCACTCATGGCGGTGCTCGCGGTCGCCGAGGTAGCACGAATGCGTGTGCTCGACGACGAGGTCGATCAACGCCTCGCCGCCGAGCTTCTCGGTCATCGTCCAGGTCTCGGCCTTGTCGAGCCACATCAGCGGCGTGTCGATCGTCATCGCCGTGTCCATGCCGAGGCTGAGCGCGACCTGGAGCGACTTCAGGGCGTTGTCGCGGCAATCCGGATAGGCCGAGAAGTCGGTCTCGCACATGCCGCCGACGAGCACCGACAGGCCGCGCCGGTCGGCGACGGTCGCCGCGAAGGTGAAGAAGAGGAGGTTGCGGGCGGGAACGAAGCTATTCGCCAGGCCGCCGGCGTTCATCTCGCTCTCGCGCTCCGCGGTCGGCGCGGTGCCGCCGATCTGGTCGAGCAGCGAGAGATCGAGCACATGGTCTTCGCCCAGGCGGGTCGCCCAGCGAGCGAACTGGCGGCGCAGCTGGGCCCGAACGTTGAGCCGGCTCTCGCGCTCGTGCGGATGGCGCGCGCCGCTGTCGAAGCCGATCGTCTCGACGTGCGCGTAGCGGTCGAGCGCGTAGGCGAGGCAGACGGTCGAGTCCTGGCCGCCCGAGAACAGGACGAGCGCGCTGCGTGGGTCAGGCCGGGTCGGCATCGCCACGCACTTCGCCCTGGCCGAGAACGATCCACTTCAGCGACGTCAGCCCTTCGAGACCGACCGGGCCGCGTGCGTGCAGCTTGTCGGTCGAGATCCCGATCTCGGCGCCGAGGCCGTACTCGAAGCCGTCGGCGAAGCGCGTCGACGCGTTGACCATCACGCTCGCCGAGTCGACTTCGCGCAGGAACCGCAGCGCGGTGGCATGCGAGTCGGTGACGATCGCGTCGGTGTGGTGCGAGCCGTAGCGCTCGATGTGGGCGAGCGCGGCGTCGAACGATTCGACGACCCGGATGCTGATGATCTTCGCCAGGTATTCCTCGGCCCAGTCGGACTCGAGCGCCGGCACGACGCGCGCGCCTGCAATCCCCGCGAGCGCGGCGAGCGCGGCGGGATCGGCGCGCATCTCGATGCCCTTGTCGGCGAACACCGCGCCGATCATCGGCAGGAAGCGCGCCGCGACGGCGGCATGGACGAGGAGCGACTCGGCCGCGTTGCACGGGCTCACCTTCTGCGTCTTCGCGTTGTCGACGATGCGTTGCGCCATCGTCAGGTCGGCGTCGGCATCGACGTAGACGTGGCAATTGCCGTCGAGATGCTTCAGCACCGGCACCTTGGCCTCGCGTGCGATCCGCTCGATCAGGCCCTTGCCGCCGCGCGGGATGACGAGGTCGACCGACTCGGGCGACGCGATCAGGTGGCCGACCGCGGCGCGGTCGGTCGTCGCGACGAGCTGCACCGCGTCGGGCGGCAGCCCGGCCTCGGCGAGCGCGTCCTGGACCAGCTTGGCAAGAGCGAGGTTCGACGCCAGCGCTTCCGAGCCGCCGCGCAGCAGACAGGCGTTGCCGCTCTTGATCGCGAGCGACGCCGCCTCGATCGTCACGTTCGGGCGGCTTTCGAACACCATCGCGAAGACGCCGATCGGCACCCGCATGCGGCCGACGCGGATGCCGCTCGGTTGCTGGCGCAGCTCGACGATGTCGCCGATCGGGTCGGGCATCGCGGCGATCTGCTCGCAGCCGAGCGCCACCGTCTCGATCGCCGCGCGGTCGAGCGTCAGCCGCTCGACGAGAGGCGCCGCGAGGCCGGCGTCGCGCGCGGCGGCGACGTCGCCGGCGTTGACCGCGATGAGGGTCGCACTCTGCGCGCGCAGGCGACACGCGAGCGCGCGCAGGGCGGCGTTGCGCGCCGCGACCGGTGCGGCCGCGAGCACGCGGCTCGAAGCGCGCGCGAGCGTTCCCATGTGGGCGACGGTTGCCTGCAGATCGGCCGCGGTCATTGCGACATTGTTTCAGAGTCGCCCGGCCCGGTGCAGAGCCGCCTCTCCTCGGAGTCCTGGCGCAGGCGCGACCGATTTGGCATTCGCTCGGCCCGTGCGCGCGTCGCCACCACGGATCAGACTCCGGACGGGTACGTCTCCGGCGGCTCGGCGTCGGCAGCGGCGTTCGCGCGCTCGAGCGGCACGACCGCGTGCGTGGCGTCGAGATGCACGAGCGCGTCGAACTGGCGCGGCAGCCTGGCTAGGAAGTAGTGGCTTTGGCGCTCGGTCTCGGGCCGGTAGATGACGCCGATCGCGCGTTGCAGGCGCGGCCCCGCGAGCGCCTCGGCGAGCTCGTCGTTGCCGCGCAGGATGAGCCGGAAACGGCCGCCGACCTCGTGGCAGAGCGCCTCGTAGCTGCCCTCGAGGCCGGGCCTGACCTGCTTGGTCTCGGCGGGTGCGTCCCAGTCGCTCGCTGCGGTGACCGTGCCATGGTCGGTGCTGAAGCCGAGCAGCACTGCCGCCGCGCCATGGCGTTCGCGCACGAGCTGGCCGAGGTTGAGCTCGCCGGCCTCGCCCATCTCGGTGGCGCGCGCGTCGCCGAGATGCGAGTTGTGCGCCCACACCGCCAACCGCGCCGGCCGGCCCCGCTGTCGGGCGATGTGGCCGTCGAGCGCGGCGAGCGTCTCGGCCATGTGCCGATCGCGCAAGTTCCACGACGAGATGCGGGTGCTGAACATCGAGCGGTAGTACGCTTCCGCGCTCTTTACCAGGCGGGCGTTCTGCTCGGCGTGGAAGAGCGCGTCGGCGTCGCGGCCGGCGAGGTCGCGCGAGACTTCGCCGGAGCGCGCGACGAGCTCGCGCAGCTGGGCGACGACTTCCTGCTCGCAGCTGGTGTCGAGGCCGAACCGCGTCGCGTAGCCGTACGCCTGGCTGTCCTCGGCGAAACGATCGAAGCAGCCATAGCGATCGCGCGCCCGCCTCGCTGCCGCCGGGTCGACGCGGTCGAGGTAGGCGAGCACCGCCTGGATCGACCTGAACAGGCTGTACAGGTCGAGGCCGTAGAAGCCGATCCGCGCTGCCGGCGGCAACGTCGCGTTGTGCTCGCGCAGCCACTCGACGAACTCGAGGACGGCGTGGTTGCGCCACATCCAGGTCGGGAAGCGCTCGAAGTCGGCCAGCGCGGCGTCGCCGTTCGGGTCGTCGCCGAGGCCGCGGACATGGCGGTTGACGCGATAGGCGTCGGGCCAGTCGGCCTCGACCGCGACCGCATCGAGCCGCTGCTCGATGATCAGTTGGCGCGTCAGCGCGGCGCGCTCGCGATAAAACTCGTCGCTGCCGTGCGAGGCCTCGCCGAGCAGCACGATGCGCCCAGCGGCGAGTAGATCGACGAGGCCGCGGTCGTCGGCCGCCGATGCAGCGAGCGGCACCGCATGCCGCTTTAGCGCGGCGAGCGCTGGCGGCGATGAGCGCAGGGTCGAGAACGACATGACGGTGGCCGTCGCGCCGGGCGAGGCGGAGGTCCGGGGCAAGCGGCGTTCCTGTCACTCCGGCAGCGACACGCTTGCGCGGCTCGGTCGATCAGCCGATCTCCGCTTGACGGACGCACGCGGCAGCATGCCCCGCGCCCGGCGGCTCGAGCGGCGGAATGGCTTCGGCACAGCGCGCGATCGCGTACGGGCAGCGGGTCCGGAACACACATCCCGAGGGCGGTGCGAGGGGCGACGGCAGCTCGCCCGAGAGCGCGCTCTTGGCGGCGCGCGCCAGCGCCTGCTCGCCGCGCAACGCATCGACGCGCGGCGTGCTCGCGAGCAGCGCGCGCGTGTAGGGATGGCGCGGCGCTGCGAACAGCGCCGACTTCGGCGCGCGCTCCATCACCCGGCCGAGATACATGACGATGACCTCGTCCGCGATCAGCTCGACGACGGCGAGGTTGTGCGAGATGAAGACGTAGGCGACGCCGGTCGATTGCTGCAGGTCCATCAGCAGGTTCAGCACCTGTGCCTGGATCGAGACGTCGAGCGCGGAGACCGGCTCGTCGGCGATGACCAGGCGCGGCGCGAGCATCAGCGCGCGCGCGATCGCGATCCGCTGGCGCTGGCCGCCGGAGAACATGTGCGGGTAGCGTCGATAGTGCTCGGGCGCGAGGCCGACGCGTGCGAGCATCGCCTGGCCGCGCTCGGCGCGCTCGGCGCGGCCGAGGTCGGTATTGATCGCGAGGGGCTCCTCGAGCGCCTGGCCGATTTTCTTCCTCGGGTTGAGGCTCGCGAACGGGTTCTGGAACACCATCTGCACGCTGCGCCGGAGGGCGCGTCGGGTCGCCGCGTCGGCGCCGGTCGCTTCGACGCCGTCGATGACGATGCGCCCGCCGGTCGGCACCTCGAGCATCGCGATCTGGCGCGCGAGGGTGCTCTTGCCGCAACCGGACTCGCCGACGACGGCGAGCGTGCGGCCCGATGAGAGGGCGAGCGAGACGTCCTCCAGCGCGCGCACCGTCGCGCCCGTCGCGAACAGCCGGCCCGGGACGACGTAGTGCTTGGAGAGCGCATGCGTCTCGAGCACCAGAGACGTCGCGCTGCCTGCAGCGCCGCCGCCGATCGCCGAAGCGACTCTGGTCATGGTGGTGGCGCCGCAGCGAGCGGGTAGTAGCAGCGCGCCAGGCTCTCGTCGACCGCATAGAGCGGCGGCCGCTCGGCCCGGCAGCGTTCGCGGACGTACGGGCAACGCGGCGCGAACAGGCACCCCGACGGCCGGTCGAACGCGCCCGGGACGAGCCCAGGCAGCGACGCCAGGCGCCGGCGCCCGGCATTTCGCTCCGGCAGCGACGCCAGCAACGCTTCGGTGTACGGATGGCGCGGGGCGGCGAAGAGGTCGGCCGCTGCCGCGCTCTCGACGATCTGGCCGGCATACATCACGAGCACGCGCTGCGCCACCTCGGCGACGATGCCGAGATCGTGGGTGATGAGAACGAGCGCCATGCCGCGCTCGCGCTGCAGGCGCAGCAGCAGCGCGAGCATCTGCGCCTGCACGGTGACGTCGAGCGCGGTGGTCGGCTCGTCGGCGATCAGCAGGCGCGGGTTGCACGCGATCGCCATCGCCAGCATGACCCGCTGGCTCATGCCACCCGAGAGCTGGTGCGGAAAGGCATCGAGACGAAGCTCGGCGTCGGCGATCTCGACGTCCTTCAGCAGCTGCAGCGCGCGCGCCCGCCGTGCCCGCCGCGAGCCGCCTTCGTGCAGGCCGATCGCCTCCATCAGCTGGAAGGCGACCGTGAACGACGGATTGAGGCTCGTCATCGGGTCCTGGAAGATCATCGCGATCTCGCCGCCGAGGAGCGACCGGCGCTCGCGCGCGCTCATGGTTTGCAGGTCGCGGTCGGAGAACGCGAGACGCTTCGCGTCGACGCGCCCGGGCGGATCGACGAGGCCGAGCACCGCGAGCGCGGTCACGCTCTTGCCCGATCCCGACTCGCCGACGATGCCGACGACTTCGCCCGCGTCGACCGCGAAGCTGACGCCGTCGACGGCAAGGAACGACGCGTCGCCGGCCGGAAATCCGACCGACAGCCCGTCGACGTCAAGCAGCGTTGTCATCGAATGCGTCGGATCTTGAAGCGGCGCCAACGGGGCCGGCCCTTCCTTCTCGGGGGAGCGAAGCCGGGAAGGGAGCCGTCCTTGAAGGCGAAGCGCAGCGAAGCTGCAAAGGGAGCCATCGTGGTCGGCCGAGCTGAAATTGAAGAGATGGACACGTCTATCGCTTCAATTTCGGATCGAGTGCGTCGCGCAGGCCGTCGCCGGTGAGGTTGAACGCGAGCACCGTGACCAGGATCGCCAGCCCCGGCAGCGTCACGACCCACCACGCGCTCTGGATGAACTCGAGCGCGCTCGCGAGCATCGAGCCCCATTCAGGTGTCGGCGGCTGCGCGCCGAGACCGAGGAAGCCGAGCGCGGCGGCGTCGAGGATCGCCGACGAGAAGCCGAGCGTCGCCTGGACGATGAGTGGCGCGGCGCAGTTCGGCAGCACGGTGTCGAACATCAACCGCAGTCGGCCGGCGCCCGCGAGGCGTGACGCCTGCACATAGTCCTTGGCGAGCTCGCCGAGCACGGCCCCGCGCGTCAGGCGGACGAAGTGCGGCAGCATGACGATCGCGATCGCGTACATCGCGTTGGCGAGCCCGGGGCCGAGCACGGCGACGACCGCGACCGCGAGCAGCAGACTCGGCAGCGCGAGCATGACGTCCATCAGCCGCATCACGATGTACTCGGGCAGTCGGCCGCGGCCAAAGCCCGCGACCAGGCCGAGCAGGACGCCGAACGAGAGCGAGAGGCCGACCGAGACGACGCCGATCGCGAGCGACAGGCGGGTGCCGTGGATCAGGCGCGAGAGGATGTCGCGGCCGACCTCGTCGGTACCGAGCAGGAAGACGTGACCGCCGACCGGCGCCAGCGACGGCGCGTGCAGCGTCGCGTCGCGGTACTGCTCGCTCGGTGAATAGGGCGCGATCAGGTCGGCGAAGACGGCGCAGAAGACGAGCAGCGCGAGCACCGCCAGGCCGATCACCGCGCCGCGGTTGCGCCTGAAGTCGCGCCACAGCTCGACCGCCGGTGCGGGCGGCTCCGACCGCAGGGCGATCGTGGCGGGCGGCGCGCTCATTGATGCACCCTCGGCCTGCGGCCGGTCCCGCCAAGCGGGACCGAGCGTCCCTTTCGGGGCGGCCGTGCGGAGATGCTCATGCGTGGCGGATGCGCGGGTTGATGACGCCGTAGAGGACGTCGACGAGAAGGTTGACGGCGATGATGACGCTCGCCGTGCAGAGCACGCCGCCCTGCACCGCGGCGTAGTCGCGGCGGTGGATCGCCTCGACGAGCCACTTGCCGACGCCCGGCCAGGCGAAGATCGTCTCGGTCAGGATCGCGCCGGCGAAGAGGGAGCCGACCTGCAGGCCGATCGTCGTCACGACCGGAATCAGCGCGTTCCTCAGCGCGTGCACGGCGACGACGCGGATCCGCCCCGCGCCTTTCGCGCGCGCTGTGCGCACGTAGTCTTCACGCAGCACCTCGAGCATCGACGAGCGCGTCATGCGCGCGATGACGGCGAGCGGGATGGTGCCGAGCGCGATCGCCGGCAGGATCAGGTGCGAGAGCGCGCTGCGAAAGGCGCCCTTGTCGCCGGCGAGCAGCGAATCGACGAGCATGAAGCCGGTCACCGGCGCGATGTCGTACTGGATCGCAAGACGCCCCGAGACCGGTGTCCAGCCGAGCGCGACCGAGAAGGTGAGGATGAGCAAGAGCCCCCACCAGAAGATCGGCATCGAGTAGCCGGTGAGCGAGGCGCCCATCACCGAGTAGTCCCACACCGTGTTGCGCTTGACCGCGGCGACGATGCCGGCCGGAACGCCGATCACGAGCGCGAACACGATCGCGACGAGCGAGAGCTCGACCGTCGCCGGGAACCGCGCCGCGAACTCGGAGAACACCGGCTCGTGGGTGACGACCGAGATGCCGAGGTCGCCGTGCAGCGCCTTCCAGACGTACTCGCCGTACTGCACCGGCAACGGCCGGTCGAGGCCGAACTCGTGCACCAGGCGGTGGTAGCGCTCCTCGGTCATGCCGCGCTCGCCCGACAGTGCCTCGACCGGATCGCCGGGGATCATGCGGATGAGCGAGAAGACGAGCAGCGTGATGCCGAGAAAGGTCGGCACGACGAGGGCGAGACGCTTGACGACGAAGGCGAGCATCGAGCGGCTTCAGTGATCGGCGCAGACGCCGGAGTGTCGTTTGTCAGCGCCCGCGATCCCGCGAACGCGGGGTGGTCGCACTGCCGGGCTGGGAGAACGATCGTCCTGCCGACGGCGCGCGCAAGTTGCCGCGCCGTTCGCAGAGATCTCACAGATGCCGAGGAGGAGAGTCATGAACTGGAAGCTCTCGCGGCTCGCCGCCGCCGCGTCGATTCTTGCAGCCTCGTCGGCCTGGGCCGGCGACCCGTTCTTCTTCAGTACCGGTGATCCCGACGGCCGGATCGGCACTGCGTCGCGCCCGGACGTCCCGAGCGGAGCCGAGGTCGAATCGGCCGACGACTTCGTGCTCGGCCAGGCCACGACGATCACCTCCGCGACCTTCACCGGCCTGCTCGCCGCAACGACCGGATTGCCGACGGTCGGCGAGGTCACGGTCGAGATCTACCGCGTCTTCCCGCTCGACTCCAATGTCGGGCGGACGTCCGGGCCGCCGACGTTTTCGACACCGCAGGTGCCGACACGAGTGAACTCGCCGTCCGACGCCGCGTTCATGGCGCGCGACAGCAGCGCCGTCGGCGAGCTGACCTTCTCGACGTTGGTGCTCTCGGCGTCGTTCATGGCAGCGAACTCGGTGGCGGCCGCGGGAATTCACCCGATCCCGGGCCAGCACAGCGGCGGCAACGGGCCGGTCACGGGCCAGGAGGTGCAGTTCACCGTCAGCTTCACCGACCCGCTGGTGCTGCCGGCCGACCACTATTTCTTCGTCCCACAGGTGCAAGTCACTGGCGGCGACTTCTACTGGCTGTCGACGCCGCGCCCGATCACGCCGCCCGGCACGCCGTTTCCGTCTGGACCGACCGATCTGCAGAGCTGGATTCGCGACGCCGCCCTGGATCCCGACTGGCTGCGGATCGGCACCGACATCACGGGCCAGGGTCCGTTCAACGCCGCCTTCTCGCTGACCGGCACCGTCGCGTCGGTTCCCGAGCCGCAGATCGGCACGTCGCTGCTGCTCGGCCTGGCGGCAGTCGGTGCCTTCGTGCGCCGGCGCCGCGGCGCTGGCCCGCGGCGCTGAGCCGCCTCAAGTCGGGTCCGGTCGCGGCCGGCACGGCGCCGCGGTGCGATCACGGCCCGGTCATGTCGACCTTGTCGAAGAAGTGGTGCGCGGTCGCGTCCATCTTGTATCCCGTCACTTCCTTGCGGATCGGATCGAATCGCACCGAATGCGCGATCGGGATCCAGGGCGCTTCCTCGTGCACGATGTCCTGTGCCTTGGCATAGAAGCCGGCGCGGTCGGTCTGCCGCGTCGCGAGCTTGGCCATCTGGATCAGGTTCTCGAAGTCCTTGTTGCACCAGCGTGAGACGTTGCCGCCGCCCTTGACCGCGGCGCAGCCGAGCAGCGGAACGAAGAAGTTGTCGGGGTCGCCGTTGTCGCCCGACCAGCCGAACATCATCGCGTGCTGCTCGCCGGTCTTGCTGCGCTTCCTGTATTCGCCCCATTCGTAGGTGATGAGCTTGGTCCGCACGCCGACCTTTTCCCAGTCGGCCTGGATCAGCTCGGCCATCCGCTTGCCGTCGGGGTTGTACGGGCGTGTCACCGGCAAGTACCAGAGCTCGACGTCGACGCCGTTCGGATAGCCGGCCTGCGCGAGCAGGGCCTTCGCTTTCGCCGGGTCGTACGGATAGTCCTGGATGCGGTCGTTGTACGACCACAGCGTCGGCGGGATCGGGTTCTTCGCCGGCTGGCCGGCGCCCTGGAAGACGTTGTCGAGGATCGCCCTCTTGTTCACCGCCATGTTCAACGCCTGGCGAACGAGCTTGGCGTCGAAGGGCTTCTTCTCGACGTTGAACGCGATGTAGCCGACGTTGAGTCCTTGCTGTTGGACGAGATTGATGTTCGGGTCGTTCTTCATCAGCGCCACGTCGGCCGGCTTCGGGAATGCCATCGCGTGGCACTCGCCGGTCTTCAGCTTCGCGAAGCGCACCGACGCGTCGGTCGTGATCGCGTAGACGAGGTTGTCGATCTTCGGCCGCCCGCCCCAATGCTGGTCGAACGCCTTGTAGCGGATCACGGCATCCTTCTGGTACGAGACGAACTGGAACGGCCCGGTGCCGATCGGCTCGCGGTCGATGACGTCGGGCGTCTTCGCCGCCATCATCTTGTCGGCGTATTCAGCCGAGAGGATCGATGCGAAGTCCATCGCCATGTCGGCCATGAACGGCGCCTCGGGCTTCTTCAGCACGAAGCGGACGGTCATCGGGTCGACCTTCTCGACGTGGTCGACGATGTCCTTCATCCCCATGTCGTCGAAGTACGCGTAGGTCTGGCCGGGCGTCACCTTCGCGAACGGATGGTTCGGGTCGGCCATCCGGTTGTACGAGAACAGCACGTCGTCGGCGTTGAAGTCGCGCGTCGGCGTGAACTTCGCGTTGCTGTGGAACTTGACGCCGTGGCGCAGCTTGAACGTGTAGCTCAGGCCATCGGCCGCCGCCGTCCAGCTCTCCGCGAGCCCGGGGACGATGTTGGTCGTGCCGATCTCGAACTCGACCAGGCGGTCGTAGATCGGTACCGACGAAGCGTCGGCGGTCGTCCCGGTGGTGAAGAACTGCGGGTTGAAGCCTTCGGGGCTGCCTTCGGAGCAGTAGACGAGGGTCTTGGCGGCGAAGGCCGCGCCGCTCGTGCCGGCGGCGAGCGCGAGGACGGCGAGCGCGGCGGCGCGCCGGACAGTGCAAAGGGGCATGGCGTTCCGATCGGGAGAAGAAGAGATCGCGCTGGCCGCGGGCTCGCGCGACGGGATCGAGATGATAGGTCGGCCGCGCCCGCGGCCGAGCTTCAGGCGCCGAGCCCCAGGTAGCTGTCCTGGACCGTCTTCGCGAGTTGCGACCAGCGCGGCACGACGCTCGGGCCGGGCTGGCCGGCCGGCGCGAGCGCGCGCAAGGCGGCGAGTCGGTCGGCGTCGCGCAGCGCGATGCCGAGCGGCGAGCGCGCGTTTTCGAGGCCGACGCTGCCGACTTCCCCGGCGAGCTCGTCCATCAGCGCGCCGAGCTTCCACGGCCCGACGAGCGCGCCGAACAGCTCGTCGCGGCGGCGGATCACCTGCGGCACGACTTCGGGGTGCGAGACCTCGGCGGGGCCGATCGCGAGGTCCTCGAGGTTGTCGATCGCGCGCAGCACCGCGGTCCAGCCCGAGTTGTGGAGCAGCCCGGCGAGGTAGCCGTCGAACGGATCGAGCCCGGCCTGGCCGGCGCACGCGGCGCACAGGCGCGCCTTGCGGTCGGCGTCCTTCCAGATCTGGGTCGCGGCGCGCGCCGACAGCGAGCTGCCCTTGGCATCGAAGATCGGCCGCAGCACGACGTTGGCGATCGCGCGACGCAGCCCCTGCGTGCCGACGACCTGGACCGCGCGGGCGAGGTCGATCTCTTCGCCGTCGTCGCCGCGCTGCAGGACGCTGGTCGCGCTGCGGACGACCTCGGCGGTGAGGACGACGTCGCGCGAGATCCGGCTGGCGACGTCGGCCGAGGAGTAGCCCTCGTCGCGCAGCGTCTTCATCAGTTGCGGCACGACGTGCGGTGCGCGCGGCAGGAGGCCGGCGCGCAAGACCTCGGAGGCGATGATCTCGTCGACGCGGCCGAGCATCTCGCCGATCAGTGCCCCGGCCGGTGGCCGCGCGCCGGCGTTGGCCGGGCTGCCGATCAGCCAGCAGAAGAAGCGCAGGTTTCGCGTCGCGAGCGGCTCCTCCTCGGTCGTCTCCGCGACGACGGCGTGATCGACGGCTGCGGGCAGTTCCGCATCGGCTCTGGCGGGAGGCGCCACTGCGGCGGGCGCTGCCGACGGTTGCGCCGGGGCGACCGCGGCAGCGGCAGGGCGCACCGCCTCCGGCTGCAGCGACGCAGGCGCCGAGGCCCGGGCATCGGCCCGTCGCCAGCGCGACAGCGGATTCCACCAGCGGTCCAGAGACATTCCGACAGGCCAGGTCGCCGCAACAGGCGGAGTATCGCCAAAGCCGGCGCGCAAAAGCACCGGATCCGGCGCCGAGTGTTCAACCGGTCACGTGCAAAATTGCCAGCCAGAGCGGCGCCGTGACGACGAAGGCCAGCGTCGAGACGACGATCGCCGTGCTCGTCTCGGCCGGCAGCGTCCGGTAGCGCTGGGCAAAGATCAACGCGTTGCTGCCGACCGGAAGCGCCGCCAGCATCACCACGATCGCGAGCGGCACGCCCGTCAGACCGAGCACGAAGCGGGCGAACGCCAGCACCGCGAGCGGATGGACGACCAGCTTCAGCGTCGCCAGCAGCAGCGACGTGCGCAGCGCCCCGCGCACGCCGTAGTGGGCGAGCGAGACGCCGATCAGGACGAGGCAGACCGGCACCACCGCCTGGCCGAGCGTGGCCAGGACCTCGTCGACGAGGCCCGGCAGTGCCAGCCCCGACACGTTCCAGGCGAGCCCGGCGAGGACCGGCAGGACGACCGGATGGATGACCGTGTTGCGTACCGTCGTCGCCAGCGTTGCGAGCAGTCGCGCACCGCCACCGCCGCGCGGCGCAGCGCGCGCGAGGTCGAGCTCGACCAGCGCCGTGAGCACCGTCAGCAGCGTCAGCGAGTGCAGGCCGACGACCGTCAGGTGCAGCGCGAGGCCGGCCTCGCCGAACAGCGCGGCAGCGAGCGGGATGCCGATCTGGACCGCGTTGCCGAACGACGACGTGATCGCACGAACGCTCGGCTCGGCCGCGCCGCCGCCGCCACGGCGCCCGAGGCGCAGCGCGACGTAGACGACCGCCACCAGGGCAAGCGTCGGCACGAAGAAGGCGAGAACGACGGCGACGTCGAGGCGCTGGAAATCGATCCGCGCCGTGGTCCGAAAGAGCAGCGCCGGGACGAAGACGTAGAACGCTGCGGCCGACAGCACGCGCGACGCTTCCTCGGCGACGAGTCGGCCGCTGCGTGCCGCGCCCCAGCCGATCGCGACGACGGCGAAGATCGCAAACAGCTTGACGAAGACGACCGGCGACATCGGGGCGCAGTATCGGCGACCCCTTGGCCGTGGCCCGCAGGGCGGGGCCGAGCGCCCCGCTCTGCGTCAGCCTTGACTGCGACCTAGAGTCGCGGCTCGCCGTCGCGGTTGACGAGGATCGTGCGCCCCGGCGGCGAGCTCAGCTGCACGTGGTGCTCGACGCCCTGGTAGATGTACGTCGCCTCCCAGTATTGCGGCGCGTCGCTTGCGACGTTCTCGCAGCGGCGGATGTCGCGCGTGCTCGTCACCGGCTCGTTGCGGCCGACGTTGGCGCCGAGCACGGCGCCGCCGGCGGCGCCGCCGACCGTCGCCAGCGCCTTGCCGCTGCCGCCGCCGATCTGGTGACCGAGGATGCCACCGACGACGCCGCCGATCAGCCCACCGGGCACGTTGTAGTTCCGGGGCGCGGGCTCGGTCACGACCTGCTTTTCGACCCAGCAGCGCTGCTCGGGCGGGCCCATCACCGCGCGCACCGAGCTCACCGGCACTTCGCGCAGCCGCTCGTCGGGACGGCGCCGGTACTCGTAGGCCGGCGCGGCGACCGGAACCGGCGCCGCGATGCCATGGACCTCCGCGTGCGACTCGTCGACCGGACGCACCGAGGAGACGCGTTTGTCCAGCCCCATCGCGCGCAGCGAGTCGTAGTTGCCATGGCGCAGGACGACGCAGCGACCCTCGAAATTGGCGTCCTCGCAGACCAGCCAGCGGCCCCGGTCGACGATCACCGACGAGGCGCGATCGTTGAAGCCGTAGCGCTGGAAGTTCGGGATCGGCCGGTCGGCCTGGAACGTGTGGCCATGAAAGCCCTCGCCCTCGTAGAACGTGATCTGGGCCGACGCATGCGCCGCGAAAAGGAGGGCGGCGAGGCCGACGAGTCGACGGAAGGTGATGCTCATGGCGCGTGATTTGCTCTGCAGCGTTTGGTTGTGATGGGTCTCGATTCAACGCGTCGGCATGGTGCAGCGTTGTCCGAGAACACCCGGCCGCCATGCAGGACAACGCCTGAAACCGTCAAGAAAGTCATTGCCAGGTCATGGAAGCTCAACAATTGCAACGTTTGGTGTCGACACCGCGCCGGCTGACACTCGTCGCCGCGATGCTGGTCGTCTTCGGCGGCCTCTCGGCGGGCTGGGCGACGCTCGGCACGCAGCAGCGGCGGTGGATCTTCCAGGCCCTTCCGGTGCCGCCGGCGTCTGCCGACGAGCTTGCGCGAACGGCGCGCTCGCAGGCGATGGAAAGCATCTGGATCGAGCACGTCTCGGCATCGGCGGGGCAGCCGATCCGTCTGCACGGCCTGTTCGCTGCGAACGCCAGCGCCGATGCACCGCTGCTGCTCTTCCTGCATGGCGCGCGCCAGAACGTCGGCCGCAGCGTCTTTCGCATCGAGCAGTTGCGCGACCTCGGCTTCTCGGTGCTCGCGATCGACTATCGGGGTTTCGGCGCCAGCACCGACGAGCCGCCGTCCGAGGTCGGAGTCGTCGAGGACGCCGCTGCCGCGTGGCGCTGGCTCGGCGCACGCGACCCGGCGCGGCCGCGCTACGTCTTCGGCCACTCGCTCGGCGGCGCCGTCGCCGTGCAACTCGCCGCGGCCCTCGCGGATGCGCCGGTGGCGGAGGCGCCGAAGGGCGTGATCGTCGAAGGAACGTTCACCTCGATCCGCGACATGTTCGGTACCTTCAAATGGGGCTGGCTGCCGATCTCGATGTTGATCACCCAGCGCTTCGACTCGCTCGCGACGGTGCCGCGCATCAAGGCGCCGCTGCTGGTCGTCCACGGCAGTGGCGATGCGGTCGTCCCGGCGCGCTTCGGCGAGCTGCTGTACGAGCGCGCGACCGCCGCCAAGCGCTTCGTGCTCGTCGAGGGCGGTACCCACTCGACGACGAGCTGGCGCGGCATCGAGCAGTACCGCATCGCCCTGCACGAGTTCTTCGGCGTCGGCTGAGGCGAAAACGACGCGGGCTCTGGCGCCCCGCCCGTCGCCCCGGGCTTCGCGACCGGCTCAGGGCCGGTCCGGGTCGAAGTGCTTCTCCAGGCCCTGCCAGCAGCGGAAGTAGTCGTCCTGCAATTCAGCCGCGTCGAGCGCGTGGCGCGTCGGCCGCCAGACCGCGCGCGACTCGAACATGAACGCCATCGTGTCCTTGATCACGTCGGGCTTCGAGAGATCGGCGCGGCTCGCCTTCTCGAAGGTCTGCGCGTCCGGGCCGTGGCCGGTCATGCTGTTGTGCAGGCTCGCGCCGCCGGGAACGAAGCCCTCGGCCTTGGCGTCGTAGGCGCCGTGGACGAGGCCCATGAACTCGCTCGCGATGTTGCGGTGAAACCAGGGCGGCCGAAACGTGTCCTGCATGACGAGCGTTCGCGGTGCGAAGGCGACGAAGTCGATGTTGCTCACGCCCGCCGTATCGGAGGCGCTGTGCAGGACGAGGAAGATCGACGGATCCGGGTGGTCGTGGCTGATCGAGCCGATCGCGTTGAAGCGGCGCAGGTCGTACTTGTACGGCGCGTAGTTGCCGTGCCAGGCGACGACGTCGAACGGCGAGTGGTCCATCCGCGCCGACCAGAGGTGGCCCTGGAATTTGGCGACGAGCCAATGCGGCCCCTCGACGTCCTCGTAGGCTGCTGTCGGCGTCAAGAAGTCGCGCGGGTTGGCGAGTCCGTTCGCGCCGATCGGGCCGAGGTCGGGGAGGCGGAAGTTGGCGCCGAAGTTCTCGCAGACATAGCCGCGCGCAACGCCTGCCGCGCCTTCGACGGCGCGGCCGTTGTCGTCCACGAGCTCGACCCGAAAGCGCACGCCGCGCGGAATGACGACCACTTCCTGCGGCTCGGCGTCGATCGTGCCGAGCTCGGTGACGAAGCGTTGCCGCCCCTGCTGCGGGACGACGAGCAGCTCGCCGTCGGCGTCGTAGAACGCGCGCTGCTGCATCGAGCGGTTCGCCGCGTAGACATACGCGGCGGCGCCGGTCTGCTCCTTGGCGCCGCCGTTGCCCGCCATCGTCACCAGGCCATCGATGAAGTCGGTCGGCTCGGTCGGCATCGGCGGCGGGTTCCAGCGCAGCTGATTGGGCGTCGCCTCGACGTCGTCGAACGCGCCGACGATGCGGCCGTCGTCGATGCGCGCGAACGGCTCGTGCATCGCTGCCGGGCGGATGCGATAGAGCCACGACCTCCGGTTGTCGGCGCGCGGCGCGGTGAACGCGGTGCCGCTCAGCTGCTCGGCGTAGAGGCCGTACGGGCAGCGCTGCGGCGAGTTGCGGCCGACCGGCAGCGCACCGGCGAGCGCTTCGGTCGCGAAGGTGTTGCCGAAGCCCGACTGGTAGCCACCTGCCGCGCCTTCGCCTTGGCCGCTCATGTCGTCTCCAGCACGCCGCGCCGCACTTGGTCGCGCTCGATCGATTCGAACAGCGCCTTGAAGTTGCCTTCGCCGAACCCTTCGTCGCCTTTCCTCTGGATGAACTCGAAGAAGACCGGGCCGAGCATCGTCTCCGAGAAGATCTGCAGCAGTAGCCGGGGCTTGCCGCCCTCGGTACTGCCGTCGACGAGGATGCCGCGCGTCTTCAGCGCGGCGATGTCCTGGCCATGGCCGGGCAGGCGCTGCTCGAGCATCTCGTAGTAGATGTCGTTCGGCGCTGCGAGGAGCGGCACGCCGGCGAGGCTCAGCCGGTCGATCGTCGCGAACAGGTCGTCGGTGAGGAGCGCGACGTGCTGGATGCCCTCGCCGTTGAACTTCATCAGGAATTCCTCGATCTGGCCCGAGCCCTTCTTCGACTCCTCGTTGAGCGGGATCCGGATCCTGCCGTCGGGCGCGGTCATCGCCTTCGACGTCAGCCCGGTGTATTCGCCCTGGATGTCGAAGTAGCGGATCTCGCGAAAGTTGAACAGCCGCTCGTAGAAACTCGCCCAAAACGCCATCCGGCCGCGGTAGACGTTGTGCGTCAGGTGGTCGAGCGTGTGCAGGCCGTGGCCGCTCGGCCGCCGCTCGACGCCGGGCAGGAACTCGAAGTCGATGTCGTAGATCGACTTGCCTTCCTCGAAGCGGTCGATCAGATAAAGCGGCGCGCCGCCGATGCCCTTGATCGCCGGCAGCCGAAGCTCCATCGGCCCGGTCGGCATCTCGAGCGGCTGCGCGCCGAGCTCGAGCGCGCGCGAGTAGGCCTGGTGCGAATCGCGGACGCGAAATGCGAGCCCGCAGGCCGACGGCCCGTGCTCGGCGGCGAAGTAGCCGGCGGAGCTCTTCGGCTCGCGGTTGACGATGAAGTTGATCTCGCCCTGGCGAAAGAGCGACACGTCCTTCGAGCGGTGTCGCGCGACCTCGGTGAAGCCGAGCTTGGCGAACGCCGGCTCGAGCAGGCCGGGGTCCGGCGACGCGAACTCGACGAACTCGAACCCCATCAGGCCCATCGGGTTGTCGAACAGATCAGCCATCGTCACGCTCCATCGCGCGGCCCTCCGGCCGCGGGTTCAGTCGATTCGCTCCAGCCGGGCGCGAAAATTCGCTGCGCGCTCGACGTAGCCGGCGGCGGCTCGCTCGACGCCGGCGACCTCCTCGTCGCTCAGCGCACGGGCAAGCTTGGCCGGCGCGCCGATGATGAGCGAACGGTCGGGAAACGACTTGCCTTCGGTCACGATCGCACCGGCGCCGACGAGGCAATTGCTGCCGATGACGGCGCCGTTCATCACCACCGCCTGGATGCCGATCAGGGCGCCGTCGCCGATCGTGCAGCCGTGCAGCATCGCCTGGTGGCCGACCGTGACGCGTTCGCCGATCGTCAGCGGAAAGCCGGGGTCGGCGTGCAGCACCGCGCCCTCCTGGATGTTGGTCGCGGCACCGATCGCGATGGTCTCGTTGTCGCCGCGCGCGCTCGCGCCCGGCCAGAAGCTCGCGTGCTCGCCGACGACGACGGCGCCGACCAGCGTCGCCGCGTCGGCGATGTAGGCCGAGGCCGCGACGTGCGGCGACCGGTCGTCGATCCTGTAGAGGGGCATGCGTGTCCTTCTCGAAACGGCTCAGTCGATCGCGATGTTCGCTTTCCTGACCAGGCGAGCGTAGCGCTCCTGCTCGCTCTTCAGCAGCTGCGCCGCCGCTTCCGGCGTCGTCGGCTCGATGATGTTGTCCTGCCTGGCCATCGCCGCGCGGACGTCGGGCTCGGCGAATGCCGCGACCACCGCGTCGTGGAGTCGCTTCACTTCGGCGGCAGGCAGCTTCGGCGGTCCGATCACCGCGAACCAGCCGGCGACGTCGACGTCGAAGCCCTGCTCGGTGAGCGTCGGCACGTCCGCCAGCGAGGCGACTCGGGTCTTGCCCATCACGCCGATCGCGCGCAGCGTGCCGTTCTTCAGGTGGCCCTGCACGGCGGGGACGGCGACGACGCCGAAGTCGACCTGACCGCCGATCAGATCGGCGAGCATCGGCCCGACGCCCTTGTACGGGATGTGCTTGGCGTCGACGCCGGCGGCCTCGTCGAACATCTCGCCGGCGAGATGGATGATCGTGCCGTTGCCCGACGACGCGAGGTTGTAGGCGCCGGGCCTGGCCTTCAGCAGCGCGACCAGCTCCTTCGCGTTCGACGCCGGCAGCCTGGTCGGATTGACGACGAGCACGAACGGCGTCGACCCGACGACGCTGATCGGCGTGATGTCGGCCAGGCTGTCGTACGGCATCTTCTTGTAGACGCTCGGGTTGACGGAGTGGTTGTTGGAGATGAAGGCGATGGTGTTGCCGTCGGGCGCTGCCTTGACGAGCGCCGAGGTGCCGGTGATGCCGCCCGCCCCGGGCATGTTCTCGATCACGACCGCCTGGCCACCGAGCTCCTTGGCGAGGGCCGGCGCCGCGGCGCGCACGATCGTGTCGACTCCCGACCCCGCGCTGACCGGCAGGATCACGCGCAGCGGCGGCCGATCGGCGGCGTGCGCTGGTGCGAGCACGCTGGACGCGGCGGTGGCCGCGAAGACGAGCAGCGCGCGTCGGCGTGCGTTGGCGAGGACGATCATCGATATCTCCTGAGCGAGTCGTGGCGAAGCTCAGGCCGGCTCGGCGCGACTCGGCAGCGCGGCGAGGATCTCGTCGTCGTGCTCGCCCGCGCGCGGCAGCGGCCGGCGCACGCCGAGGCGACGGCCGCCGAGCGTGATCGGCAGCAGGACGACGTCGGTCGTGCCGCCGTCTTCGGTCTGCATCGGCACCAGGCCGCCGCTCGCACGCAGATGCGGATCGTGGACGAGCTGCTCCGGCTTGACGATCGGCGCATACGGCAGGCCGTTCGCTTCGAGCTTGGGCACCAGCTCGGCGACGTCGTGGTGGCGCAGCAGCTCGGCGAGCGTCTTCAGCAGCTCGGGGCGAGCGGCAACGCGCTGCGCGTTGGTGGCCAGCGCCGGATCGGCGGCGAGCGCGGGCGCCTCGAGAACGCGGCACAGGATCTGGAACTGGCGGTCGCTGACGGCGCCGATGAAGAGCTGCTCGTCGTCCTTCAGCGTGAAGACGTCGTAGACGCTCCACGACGAGACGCGCGCCGGCATCGGCGGCACCGGCTCGCCGGTCATCAGGTGCTGCTGCATGTTCTGCGCCGACAGGAACGCACAGTTCTCGAACAGCGCGCTCTGCACTTCCTGGCCGCGGCCGGTGCGGTCGCGTTCGCGCAGCGCAGCAAGGACGCCGATCGCACCGAACATGCCGCCCATGATGTCGTTGACCGACGTGCCGGCGCGCAGCGGCCGCCCCGGCGGCCCGGTCATGTACGAGAGGCCGCCCATCATCTGCACGACCTCGTCGAGGGCGACGCGGTGCTCGTACGGCCCCGGCAAGAAGCCCTTGTGAGAGACGTAGATGAGGCGCGGAAAGTCGGCTGCGAGCGACGCGTGATCGAGGCCGAGCGAGGCCATCAGCCCGGGCCGGAAGTTCTCGAGCACGACGTCGCCGGTGCCGATCAGCTCGCGCGCCGCGGCACGACCGGCGTCGGACCGGATGTCGAGGACGACGCTCTTCTTGTTGCGGTTGAACGAACGGAAGAAACCGATCCCGAGCCCCGGCAGATCGCGCGTCTTGTCGCCGCCCGGCGGCTCGACCTTGATCACCTCGGCGCCGAGATCGGCGAGGATCATCCCGCACGTCGGCCCCATGACCATGTGGCTGAACTCGACCACCCGGATGCCGTCGAGAGGAAGCCCGGTGCGCTCGGTCGCGCTCATGCCGGCTCGGCCACGTGCGCGCCGCCGGCCGCGATGCTGCGCGTCGGACCGACGCCGATGCGCTCGAACGCACGTGCGAGCCGGAGCACGCCAAGGTCGTCGTGCGGCCTGCCGATCAACTGCACGCCCATCGGCAAGCCGTTCGCTCCGAAGCCGGCCGGGATCGCGATCGACGGCAGTCCGGCCAGCGTCGCGTAGATCACGACTTCCATCCACCGATGGTAGGTGTCCATCGTCCGGTCGTTGATCTGCTGCGGCCAGCGCCACTCGGCCGGAAAGGGCCAGACCTGGGCGCTCGGCAGCGCGAGCGCGTCGTAGTGCTCGAACAGGCGGACCATGTGACTATGGAACGCCGTGCGCTCGGCGCACGCTTGCACGGTCTGCATGCCGGTGAGCCCCTGGCCCTGGTCGTACTCCCAGAGCGCTTCGGCCTTGATGCGGGCGCGGTTGGCAGGCTGCTCGAGATGCGGCGCGATGCGCGCGGCGACGCTCCAGCGCCGCCAGACGAGCCACGTCTGCCAGAGGCGCTCGGGCGCAACGCCGAGCGCGATCGGCTCGACGCGGCCGCCGACGTCTTCGATCCTCGCCAGCGCGCGCGCGCAGAGCTCGACGATGCCGGGTTCCATCGCCAGGTAGCCGTCGAGATCGCCGAGCCAGCCGATGCGCACGTCGCCAGGATCGAAGTCGTCGACGTTCGCGGCGAACGATTCCCTGGCCGCGATCGAGAGCGGCACGCGCGCGTCCCAACCCGCCTGGACGTCGAGCAGCGCGGCGACGTCGCGAACGGTTCGCCCCATCGGGCCTTCGGTGCTGAGGAGCGCGACCCAGACGTCGGCCGATGGCCAGCGCGGAACGCGCCCCTGGCTCGGCCTGAAGCCGTAGACGTCGTTCCATCCTGCGGGGTTGCGCAGGCTGCCCATGAAGTCGCTGCCGTCGGCGACCGGCAACATGTGCGTCGCCAGCGCGACCGCGGCGCCGCCGCTCGAGCCGCCGGCCGATTTCGTGCGGTCGAAGGCGTTGCGGGTGACGCCGAAGACCTCGTTGAAGGTGTGCGAGCCGAGGCCGAACTCGGGCGTGTTGGTCTTGCCGACGACGATGCAGCCGGCGGCCTTCATCCGCTCGACCATCAGCGCGTCGTAGTCGGGGACGCGGCCTTTGAGGAGCGGCGAGCCGAGCGTGCTCGGAATTCCCTTGGTCTCGGCGGCGTCCTTGATCGCCTGCGGCATGCCGTGCATCCAGCCCATGGTCTCGCCGCGGGCGAGCATCGCGTCGCGCGCGTCGGCCTGGCGCAGCAGGTCGCCTTCGTCCTGCAGGCTGACGATCGCGTTGACGCCCGGATTGACGGCGCCGATGCGGTCGAGCGTTGCGCGCATGACCTCGCGGCACGAGACGTCTTTCGCATGGATCGCGCGCGAGAGCGCGTCGGCGTCGAGATCGGTGAGGGTCACGGCATCTCCTTCGGGGAACCGGCCGCGACCGCTTTCGATCAGCGCGAGCCGAACATCATCTGCCGCGCGATCGCGGACTTCACCGGGCCGAGCCGCTGCAGCCCGGCGATGCCGAGGCCGCGCGCCGTGCCGAGGCCCGGCAGCGACCAGGTGAAGCTGCGCGCCAGGAAGTCGGTCGCCGCGATCATCGCCCAGCGGTCCGGCGCGCGCTGCCACTCGAGCCTGCGCAGTGCGGCGTCGACGTCGCGGCTCTTCGCCAGCGAGCGGACGAGCTCGAACGCGTCGCGCATGCCGAGGTTGAGGCCCTGGCCGGCGACCGGATGCAAGGTCTGCGCCGCATTTCCGATCCGCACCGTGCGGCCGTCGGCGAGCGTTCGCTCGGCGGTCAGGCCGAGCGCGAACGCCTTCAGCGGCGTCACGCTCGCCAGACGCGGCGTACGCGGATGAAAGATCGTGTTGAGAACGGCGACGCGCTGCGCGTCGTCGAGGCCTTGCACCGGATCGTTGCGGCTGTCGGTGCACCAGACGAGGCCGGCGCGACCGTCGCGCAGCGGCAGCAGCGCGGCCGGCCCGTGACGCGTGAACCGCTCGTAGGCGACGCCGGCGTCGTTCGCGGCCGTGCCGGCCGCAGCCGGCACGAACTCGGCGACGCCGACCCACGCGGTCTGCGCGTAGTCGTGGCGAAAGGCTGGCCGTCGTTCGCCGGCGACCAGCTCGGTCCTGGCCGCGGTCGAGAACACGCCGCCTTCGGCGATCACCGCGAGATCGAAACGCTCGGCGACGCCGGCGTCGACCTCGACGCCGCTCGGCGTCGCGAGGTTCTTCAGCGCCGTCACGGCGGTGCCGAAGCGGCTCGCGAGTCGCCGCGGCGCCTGCGCCTCGGCCGCAAGCCAGGCGGCCTGCAGCGGCGCGACGATCTCGCCGTAGCGCAACACGGCGCCGAGCATCGGCACCGCTTCGTCGATGGCGCGGATCGTCAGCTCGGGCTCGGCCAAGCGGGGTGCGAAGGCGGCGAGCAGCGACGGCGCGCCCTGCGAGACATGGACCTCGCGGATCGGCTGCGCCAACTCGGCCCGCCAGGCGCCGAGGCGCTGCAGCAGCTGCACGCTGCCGAGCGAGAGGGCGAGCGTGCGCGGATCGGCGGCGACGTCCTTGGCGAGGGGACGGGAGTCGAACAGCGTGATCTCGGCGCCCGTGAGCGTCGCCGCGGCGTGCAGCGCAAGGCTCAGGCCGACCGGCCCGGCGCCGATCACGGCAAGCTTCAAAGCAGTCGATTCGTTCATGCCGGCACACCCGTCATGGGGATGGTTTTCCGGAGGGTCGCCGTATTATTCGCCGCACCCGAATGTTCGGGAGACTGTGGAGACCCTCGCCATGGCGCTGATGGATTTCATCAAGAAACAGTTCATCGACATCATCGAGTGGACCGAGGACAGCGACGGCACCCTCGCCTGGCGCTTCCCGATGGAGGATCGCGAGATCCAGAACGGCGGCTCGCTCACCGTTCGCGAATCGCAGGTCGCGATGTTCGTCAACGAAGGCAAGGTCGCCGACGTCTTCGGCCCCGGCCGCTACACGCTGACGACGGCGACGCTGCCGATCCTGACCTACCTGCAGAACTGGGACAAGCTGTTCAAGAGCCCGTTCAAGAGCGACGTCTACTTCTTCAGCACCCGCCAGCAGATCGACCAGCGATGGGGCACCAGCCAGCCGGTGACGATCCGCGACAAGGACTTCGGCGCCGTGCGCCTGCGCGCGTTCGGCAACTACAGCTACCGCATCGTCGACCCGCGCCTGTTCTACAACGAGATCTCGGGCACGCGCGAGCGCTACATGACCGAGGAGCTCGACGGCCAGTTGCGCGGCCTGATGCTGCAATACATCTCGGACGCGGTCGGCGCGAGCGGCGTTCCGTTCCTCGACCTGGCGGCCAACCAGGTCGAGTTCGCGAAGGCGCTGCTGGAAGCGACCGCGCCCGCGTTCGCCAAGCTCGGCCTGAAGCTGGAGCTGGTGACGATGCAGAACGTGTCGCTGCCCGACGACCTGCAGAAGATCCTCGACCAGAAGATCGGCATGGGAATGGTCGGCAACGACATGGGCAAGTTCATGCAATACCAGACCGCGCAGGCGATCCCGACCCTCGCGGCCGGGGCGGGCTCGGGCGAGGGTGGCAGCATCGTCGGCACCGGAGTCGGCCTCGGCGCCGGCGTCGCGCTCGGCCAGGTGATGGCGAACCAGCTCGGCCAGGGCCTCGCCGCCGCCGCGCCGGGAGCGCCGGCCGCGGCCGCCGCTCAGGCGACGTCGGGCGTCAAGCCGGAAGACGTGATGACGACGCTCGAGCGCCTCGGCGAGATGAAGACCAAGGGCATCCTGACCCAGGAAGAGTTCGACGCCAAGAAGGCAGAGCTCCTGAAGAAGCTCACCTGATGCGACCAAGGAGTCGATGAAAGAGGGGCCGGGCGGCTCCTCTTTCGCATCCACGCATCCGATTGGCCACCACCGACTCCTCGCCCCAACGCGCCTACCGCGCGGCGTGCCCGAACTGCGGCGCGCCGGTCGAGTTCCGCTCGGCGGCATCGCCGTTCGCGGTCTGCAGCTTCTGCCGCTCGACGGTCGTTCGCACCGGCGACGAGCTGAGAAAGATCGGCGAGAGCGCCGAGCTGTTCGACGACCACACGCCGCTGCAGCTCGGCGTCGCCGGCCGCCACCAGGGCGCACCGTTCACGCTCGTCGGCCGCCTCCAGTACCGCTATGCGGACGGGACCTGGAACGAATGGCACGCGCTGTTCGAGAGCGGCCCCGAGCAGCAGAAATCAGGCTGGCTCTCGGAGGACAACGGCCGCTACGTCGTCGCCTTCGATGCGTCGCTGACGACACCGGTGCCGCCGCCGGAGCAACTGCGGCCGGGAGCGCCGCTCACCGTCGAGGGCCAGAGCTGGACGGTCGCCTCGGTTGTCGCGGCGAAGCTGATCGCGGCCGAAGGCGAGCTGCCGAAGCGGCCGAACCTCGAGCACGGCTTCGTCGTCGCCGACGTGCGATCGAGCCGCGGCGAGGTCGGCACGATCGATTACACCGACCCGGCGCGGCCCGGTTGGTCGATCGGCACTTCGGTCGACCTCCCCGCTCTCGCGCTCACCGGCCTGCGCGAGGACAGCGAGAAGACGCTCGCCGGCCGCACGTTGCAGTGTCCGGGATGCGGCGCGCCGCTGCAGGTCAAGCTGGCGACGACGCAGTCGATCGTCTGCGGCCAGTGCAAGGCGGTGGTCGACTTGACGTCGGCCGCGCAGGGCAACGTCGGCGGCGACCTCGCGCACTACGCGCAAGTCGGCGGCAGCGAGCCGCAGATCCCGCTCGGCAGCGTCGGCACGCTCGCCCTCGGCAGCACGGAGGCGTTGCCGTGGCAGGTCGTCGGCTACGTCGAGCGTTGCGAGATCGCGCAAAGCGCCGGCGACGAGCAGGCGTTCTGGCGCGAGTACCTGCTCTATCACCGCACCCAGGGCTTCGCATTTCTCGTCGACGCCGACGACGGCTGGAGTTGGAGTGCGCCGATCACCGGCGCGCCGCAGAGCTTCGGCGAAAGCGTCAAGCACGAGGGCGTCCTCTACCGCAAGCTCTACGACTACGTCGGCAAGGTCACCTACGTCCTCGGCGAGTTCTACTGGCGCCTCGCGCGCGAGGAGCGGACCGCGAACACCGACTACGTCGGCACCGGTGCGGCGTCGCGCAAGCGCCTGAACCGCGAGCAGACCGAAGGCGAGGGCACGCGCGAAGTCGTCTGGTCGGCCGGCGAGACGCTCACCGCCGACTCGGTGCTGGGCGCGTTCAGGCTGGCGCCGGACAAGCGGGCTGCGCTCCAGCGCGATGTCTTGCCGACTGCGTTCAGTGGCGGCGGCAGGTTCGCCAAGATCGTGCTCTGGATCTTCATCCTCTTCATCGTGCTGGTGCTCTTTCGCTGCGGCAGCGGCGGCGGCGCCGCCGCTTGCACCGAGACGCGCAACACGTTCGGCCCGGCGTCGCAGGAGTACCAGAATTGCCTGAACAGCCGCAGCAGCGGCGGCGGCTATCGCAGCAGCGGCGGCTCGTTCGGGGGCTTTTCGACCGGGGGCGGGCACAAGTGATGCAAAGTCGTGTCCGCTTTCCCTTTCGCGATTCGCTCGTCAATGACAGGAGAACTTCATGAACGGACTCGAGTGGCTCAAGCCGGCGGTCATCATCGGATCGGTGCTGTACGCGGTGATCGGCGTCGCCGTCCTCGGCATCTTCTTCGTCGTCCTCGACAAGCTGACGCCGTATCACCTTTGGACCGAGATCGTTGACAAGAAGAACGTCGCGCTCGCGATCGTCCTCGGCTCGATGTGCATCGCCGTCGGCCTGATCGTCGCTGCGGCGGTGCATGGGTGAGTGACGCGGTGGCGGAGCCCGCCGCCACCGATGGCGCGCCGCACGGCGCCGCGTCGGCCTCGACCGTCGGCGCGGCCGAGGTCGCACTCCTCGCCTCGGTCTTCATCGTCGCCGCCTGCGGCCTCGTCTACGAGCTCGTCTCGGGGACGCTCGCGAGCTATCTGCTCGGCGACTCGATCCTGCAGTTCTCGACCGTCATCGGCACCTATCTGTTCGCGATGGGGGTCGGCTCGTGGCTGTCGCGCTACCTCGAGCGGCAGCTGCTTGCGCACTTCCTGCGCATCGAGCTGCTCGTCGGCCTGATCGGCGGCCTGACGCCGGCGGCCCTGTTCGCGCTGCAGTCGCTCGCGACGCCGTCGTTCCGCTTCGCGCTCTACCTGCTCGTGCTCGCGGTCGGCATCCTCGTCGGCCTCGAGATCCCGCTCGTGATGCGGATCCTGAAGCGCAGCACCCGGGGCGTGCACGGTGGCCTGAAGACGCTCGTCTCGCAGGTCCTCACGTTCGACTACCTCGGCGCGCTTGCCGTCTCGATCGCGTTCCCGCTCGTCCTCGTGCCGCAGCTCGGCCTGATCCGCACCGGAGCGTTGTTCGGCCTGATGAATGCCGGCGTCGCGGTCTGGGCGCTCTGGCTCTTTCGCGCCGAGCTGCGTGGCGTCGCTGCGCACGCCGTTGCGGCGCTGCTGACGATCTCTGCGCTTGTCGCCGCCTTCGCCGCTGCCGACCTCGTCACGACCTGGACCGAGGACCGCTTCTACGGCGACCACGTCCTCTACAGCGAGACGAGCGCGTACCAGAGGGTCGTCGTCACCGGCAGCCGCGCCGGCATCCGGCTCTTTCTCAATGGCAACCTGCAGTTTCATTCGCGCGACGAGTACCGCTACCACGAGGCGCTCGTCCACCCGGCGCTCGCCGCGCAGGGCGCGCCGCGCCGTGTCCTCGTCCTCGGCGGCGGCGACGGCATGGCGGTGCGCGAAGTGCTGAAGTACCCGAGCGTCGAGCGGATCACGCTGGTCGAGCTCGACCCGCACATGACGGCACTGTTTTCGACCGCACCGCTCTTGCGCGGGCTGAACGGCGATTCGCTGCGCTCGCCGAAGGTCAAGATCGTCAACGCCGATGCCTTCGCCTGGCTCGACGAGCACGACGGCGAGATGTTCGACGCGATCGTGGTCGACTTCCCCGATCCGACCAACTTCTCGATCGGCAAGCTCTACACGCGCTCGTTCTACGAGCTGCTCGAGCGTCATCTCGCGGCCGGCGGCTATGCCGTCGTGCAGACGACCTCGCCGCTGATCGCGAGGAAGAGCTTCTGGACCGTCGCGACGACGATCGAGGCGGCCGGGCTCGTGGCGACGCCGTACCATGCCCACGTGCCGAGCTTCGGCGAATGGGGATTCATCGTCGCCAGCCGTCGCCCGTTTCGCCTCGCGACGACGCTGCCACCGGGCCTGCGCTTTCTCACCGTCGCCGGGCTGCCGGCGCTGTTCGATTTCCCGCCCGACATGGCGCGCGTGCCGACCGAGGTGAACCGGTTGTCGAACCAGGTGCTCGTCCAGACCTTCGAGGACGAATGGGGCAAGGTGCAGCGCTGAACGGCGCACCGCGGGCGCAGCGCGGGCCGCGCCGGCGCGACGTCCTCGCCGCCGCGCTGGCCGCCGCGGTGCCGCTTTCCGCGTGCACGCGCGACGACGTGGCGCGCTGGCAGGGCGGCTGGCTCGGCGCCGCCGACACGCGCGGCCATCTGCTCAGAAGCGGCTGGCCGGCGACGAAGTCGGGCGCGCCGCCGGCGGTGGCGCGCACGCGCCGCGTCGGCGCGATCGTCGTCGGCAGCGGCATCGCCGGCCTCGCCGCGGCGCGCGCGCTCGTTGCGGGGGGCGTTGAAGACTGCCACGTCCTCGAGCTCGAGGACGGCGCCGGCGGCAACAGCCGCGGCCACGCGATGGCCGGCATGCGATGCCCGCTCGGCGCCCACTACCTGCCGGTGCCGGGGCCCAGGGCGGTCGACGTCGCTGCCCTGCTCGACGATCTCGGTGTTCGTCGTGTCGAGCACGGACGCGCGGTCTACGACGAACGCATGCTCTGTCACAGCCCGCAGGAACGGCTCTTCCTGTACGGCGGCTGGCGCGACGGCCTGCTGCCGCCGATCGAGGCCCTGCCTGCGGCCGAGCGGGCGCCGACGCTCGCGCAGTACCGCGGCTTCGCCACCGCGGTCGCAGCGATCGGCGACGCCGACGCGTTCACGATCCCGACCGCGCGCTCGCGCTGGAGCGACGCGCTCGGCGCGCTCGACCGGTTGCCGTTCGCGAGCTGGCTCGATCGCCAGGGGCTCGTCGCGCCGGCGCTGCGCTGGTATCTCGACTACTGCTGCCGTGACGACTTCGGCGCTGGCAGCGCCCACGTCTCGGCATGGGCAGGGCTCCACTACTTCGCCAGCCGACACGGCTTTCGCTCACCGGATGACGTTCGCGGCACGGACGACGGCGATGCCGGCGTCCTCGCCTGGCCCGAAGGCAACGCCTGGCTCGCCGGGCGCCTCGCCGCGCCGCTCGGCGGGCGGCTGCACGCCGGCCGGGTCGTGCTGGCGGTCGACGCAGGGCGGGATGAGGTCGCGGTGGACGCCTGGAACATCGCCACGGCGGAGCGCGAGCGCTGGATCGCATCGCGGGTCGTCGTCGCGACGCCGCTCTTCGTCGCCGCGCGCCTGCTCGCCTCGCCGCCGGCTGCGCTGCGCGAGGCGGCGGCGATCGTCCGCCACGCGCCGTGGCTGGTCGCCAACCTGCAGCTCGACGCCCCGCTCGACGATCGTCCCGGGGCGCCACCATCGTGGGACAACGTCCTCTACGGCGGCGCAGGCCTCGGCTACGTCGACGCGATGCACCAGAGCCTGCGCCCGTTCGCGGGGCCGACGGTGCTGACCGCGTATCTCGCGCTCGGCCACGGCGACACTGCTGCGCTCGCGGCGCAACGGCGCCGCCTCCTCGATGACGACTGGCGCGTCTGGACGGCGCGGATCGTCGCCGAGCTCGCGACGGCGCATCCCGATCTGGCGGAAAAGATCGTCCGTGCCGATCTGATGCGCTACGGCCACGCGATGAGCATCCCCGTGCCCGGTGTGCGCAGCAGCGCCGCGCTCGCCGCGCTCGCGATGCCGCAGCGGCGGGTCCAGTTCGCGCACGCCGACCTGTCGGGCTATTCGGTGTTCGAGGAGGCGTTCTTCCACGGCACGCGAGCCGGCCGCACCGCCGCTTCGCAATGAGCGATCGGCGCCGCGGCGGTGGCGCGTCGCCCGCCTGAAGTCGCGGCGCGGCCGCGCCGGCGGAACGCCGTTTGCCACTCCAGCGACGATGAGCCTCGCCGATCCGATTCCGCCGGACGCCGGCGACGACGCAACCGATCCGGGCCACGGCTCGGGCGTGTCGCGACGTCATTTTCTCCAGGCCGCAGGTGCCGCCGCCGGCCTCGCGCCGCTCGCCGCGCCGGCGCAGACGCGCGACGACAAGGCCCCGGTTGCACCGACCGACGCGCCGCGGCCGCGCGGCCGCACCGAACGCAGCTTGCGCTTGCGCATCAACGGCATCAGCCGTGAGCTCGTCGTCGAGCCGCGCGTGACGCTGCTCGATGCTTTGCGCGAGAAGCTTGCGCTCACCGGCACCAAGAAGGGTTGCGACCGTGGTCAGTGCGGCGCCTGCACCGTCCTCGTCGACGGCCGCCGCATCAATGCATGCCTGACCTTGGCGGTCATGCACGAAGGCCGCGAGATCACGACGATCGAAGGGCTCGGCTCTCCGGATGCGTTGCATCCGATGCAGGCCGCGTTCGTCGCCCACGACGCCTTTCAATGTGGCTACTGCACGCCCGGCCAGGTCTGCTCGGCGGTGGCGCTGGTCGGCGAGCTGAAGGCGCAGGCGCTCAGCGCGGCGACCTTCGACGCAGCGCCGTCGGGAATCCCGCCGCGCACGATCGCAATCAGCGATGCCGAGATCCGCGAACGGATGAGTGGCAACGTCTGCCGCTGCGGCGCGTACCGCAACATCGTCGCAGCGGTTCGCACGGTCGTCGAGAGCAAAGCGTGAACGACGTCGACTACCGCCGTCCCGCGACCGTCGCCGAGGCGATCCGCCTGGCGGCCGAGCCGGGCGCGGCCTACGTCGCCGGCGGCACCAACCTGATCGACCTGATGAAGGGCCACGTGGCGATGCCGACGCTGCTGGTCGACGTCAACCGGCTGCCGCTCGACGCGGTCGAGGCCCGTCCCGAAGGCGGCATCCGCATCGGCGCGCTGGTCCGCAACAGCGACCTCGCCGACCACCCGCTCGTGCGCGAGGGCTATCCGCTGCTCTCGCAGGCGATGGTCGCGGGCGCGTCGCCGCAGTTGCGCAACATGGCCACCGTCGGCGGCAACCTGCTGCAGCGGACGCGCTGCTACTACTTCTACGACCCGGCATTTGCCGCCTGCAACAAGCGCGCGCCCGGATCGGGCTGCGCCGCGCTCGGCGGCCGCCAGCGCATCCACGCGATCCTCGGCGCGAGCGGCGCCTGCATCGCGACCCATCCTTCGGACATGGCGGTCGCGCTCGCGGCATTGCGCGCCGAGGTGGTGGTGCAGGGCGCGGCCGGCGAGCGGCGGATCGCGATGACGCGCTTTCATCGCCTGCCCGGCGACACGCCCGAACGCGACACCGAGCTCGCGCCCGGCGAGCTGATCGTCGCGGTCGAGCTGCCGCCGTCGCCGTTCGCCGCCCGTTCGCACTATCTCAAGGTGCGCGACCGGGCGAGCTACGCGTTCGCGCTGGTCTCGGTCGCCGCTGCGCTCGACATCCGCGACGGCAGCGTCCGTGACGCCGCGCTCGCGCTCGGCGGCGTCGCGCCAAGACCGTGGCGCGTCGCCGCCGCCGAGCAAGCGCTCGTCGGCCGCGCGCTCGACGATGCGTCGATCGCCGCCGCCACCGACCGGCTCCTGGCCGGCGCCCGGCCGCTCAAGGAAAACGCGTTCAAGGTCGAGCTCGCGCGGCGGGCGATCGCGCGGGCGCTGAAGACGGCGGGAGCCAGCGCATGATCACCGGCCAGGGCATCGACCGAGTCGACGGTCGCCTCAAGGTCTGCGGCCGGGCACCGTACGCCGCCGAGTTCGCGCTGCCGGGGCTCGCACACGCCGTCCTCGTCGCAAGCACGGTAGCGAGCGGCCGCATCGTCCGGATGGACATCGCCGCCGCGTCGGCGGTCCCGGGCGTCATCGCGGTGCTCTCGCCGATGAATGCGCCGCGACTTCCGCAAGGCGGCAAGGCAGGCGTCGATCCGCCCGCGGGCCGGGTGCTGTCGCTGTTGCAGGACGACGTCGTCTCGTACAACCAGCAGCCGATCGCGGTCGTCGTCGCCGACACGCTCGAGGCTGCCGCGCAGGCGGCGCGACTCGTGCGCGTCGTCTACGCGCAAAGCGACGCGAGGCTCGACTTCGAGGCCGCCAAGGCGAACGCGGTCACGCCGCAACGCGCCAACCGCGAGCCGACCGACCACGTGCGCGGCGACGTCGCCGCGGCGATTGCAGCGGCCGCGGCGACGGTCGATGTCGTCTACACGACGCCGGTCGAGCATCACAACCCGATGGAGCCGCACGCGACGATCGCCGCCTGGGACGGCGATCGCCTGACGCTGCACGACGCGACCCAGAACGTCGGCGGCGTGCGGACGACGCTGGCGAAGATCTTCGCCATCGCGCCTGAGAACGTCACCGTGATCGATCCCTACGTCGGCGGCGGCTTCGGCTGCAAGGGCTCGGCGTGGTCGCACGTCGCGCTCGCGGCGCTCGCGGCGAAGGCGATCGGTCGGCCGGTCAAGCTCGTCCTCGAGCGACCGCAGATGTTCGGCCCGGTCGGCAACCGCCCGCACACCGAGCAGTCGCTCGGTCTCGCCGCCGATCGCGCCGGGAAGCTCACCGCGCTGCGCCACGCGACGATTTCCGAGACCTCGACGCTCGAGGACTGGACCGAGACCTCGTCGCTGCCGGCGCGCCACCTGTACGCGTGCGCCAACGTGCAGTCGACCCACCGTCTCGCGAGGCTCGACATCGCGACGCCGACCTTCACCCGCGCTCCCGGCGAGGCCAGCGGCAATTTCGCGCTCGAAAGCGCGGTCGACGAGCTCGCCGTCCGGCTCGGCGTCGATCCGCTCGAGCTGCGCCTGCGCAACTACGCCGAGCTCGACGAGAGCAAGCGCCGGCCGTACTCGAGCAAGTCGCTGCGCGAGTGCTACCGGCTCGGCGCCGAGCGCTTCGGATGGTCGCGGCGCGCGGCGACGCCGGCGTCGCAGCGCGACGGTCGCTGGCTGATCGGCCACGGCGTGGCAACCGCGACCTACCCCGCCAACCGCAGCGCCGCCGAGGCGATCGTTCGCCTGCTTGCCGACGGCAACGCCGTCGTCGCCTCGGCGACGCACGACCTCGGCACCGGGACCTACACCGTGATGTCGCAGGTCGCCGCCGACGCGCTCGGCATGCCGCTCGAGCGCATCCGCTTCGAGCTCGGCGACTCGCGGCTGCCGAAGTCGCCCGGCGCCGGCGGCTCGCAATCGGCGGCAAGCGTCGCGCCGGCGGTCCATGCAGCGTGCACTGCGATGCAGAAGAAGGTGATCGAGCTGGCAGTCGCGGATCCGCGGTCGTTCGCGTATCGGGTCGATCCGACGCAGCTCACCGTCGTCGACGGCTGGCTGCGAATCGCGTCGGCGCTGCCGACCGGTCGTCCGCTCGCCGCTGCGGGCGTGGCCGGCGAGCCGATCACGGCGCTGCTCGCCCGCAACGGCGGCGCGCCGCTCGAGACGCGCGCCGAGGCAGCGCCCGGCAGCGAGCGCGAACAGTACTCGATGCACGGCTTCGGTGCTGTCTTCGCCGAGGTCCGCGTCGACGGCTCGCTCGGCGTCGTCCGCGTGGCGCGCATCACTGCGGTCTACGGCATCGGCACCGTGCTCAACGAGAAGCTGGCGACGAGCCAGATGCAGGGCGGCATCGTCTGGGGAATCGGCATGGCGCTGCTCGAGGAGTCGCTCCGCGACGGCCGCGACGGCCGGATCATCAATTCCAACCTCGCCGAATACCACGTGCCCGTCAACGCCGACATCGGCGCGATCGACGTCGCCTTCGTCGCCGAGCGCGATCCCTACGTCAATCCGCTCGGCATCAAGGGCATCGGCGAGATCGGCATCACCGGCGTGCCGGCGGCGATCGCCAACGCCGTCTACAACGCGACCGGCAAAAGAGTGCGCGACCTGCCGATCACGCTCGACAAGCTGCTCTGACCCGCCCGGGCGTGCCAGCCGCGGCGTCGCGGCATACGATGCGGCGCCTGCACTTCGCCGAGTCGCGCTCGGCCCGCCATGACTCGACCGGACCCGGCCTCGGCGCGCGCCAAACTCGATCGTCACGCGTTCCTGCTCCTGCTCGCCGTCCTGACGGTCGCGTTCGCGTGGATCGTATTGCCTTTCTACAGCGGCGTTCTCTGGGGCGCCGTGCTGGCGTTGCTGTTCGAGCCGCTCTACCTCGCGTTCGCCGCGCGCATGCCGCGCCGGCGCAACCTCGCCGCGCTGGCGACTGTGGTGATCATCTTCGTCATCGTCATCCTGCCGGTCGTGCTCGTCAGCGTCGCGCTGGTGCAGGAGGCGACCGGCGTGTATCACCGGATCAAGAGCGGCCAGCTCGATGTCGGCTCGTACTTCCAGCAGATCGTCGCGGCGCTGCCGTCCTGGATGGGCAACCTGCTCGAAGGGCTGGGTATCGATGAGCTCCCGGCACTGCAGGCGAAGGTCACGGCGGCGATCACCGAGCGCAGCCAGGCGCTCGCCGGACGCGCGTTCAATATCGGCCAGGACGCCGTCGACATCGTCGTCGCCTTTTTCATCGCCCTGTACCTGCTGTTCTTTCTGCTTCGCGATGGCACCGGACTCGCCGCCGGAATCCGCGCTGCGATCCCGCTCGCGCCCGAGATCAAGGCGCGCCTGATCGAGCGCTTCACGACCGTGATCCGCGCGACCGTCAAGGGCAACCTCCTCGTCGCCGCGGCGCAAGGTGCGCTCGGCGGGCTCGCGTTCTGGGTCCTCGGCGTCCATGCGCCGATCCTGTGGGCGATCGTGATGGGCTTCCTGTCGTTGCTGCCGGCGGTGGGCGCGTTCCTGATCTGGGCGCCGGTCGCGATCTACCTGATCGCCATCGGCCATGTCTGGCCGGGCATCGGCCTGATCGTCTTCGGCGTGCTCGCGATCGGCATCGTCGACAACGTGTTGCGCCCGCTGCTGGTCGGCAAGGACACCCGGCTGCCCGACTACGTCGTCCTCATTTCGACCCTCGGCGGCTTGGCGGTCATGGGCCTGAACGGCTTTGTCATCGGTCCGTTGATCGCTGCGATGTTCGTCTCGGCGTGGCAGGTCCTGGCTTCGGAGCGGGGGCATGCCACCGCCGACTCCGCCTGATCGGTAGACGCGACAACGCGTCGGAGCGTTCCTACCGCAGGGTCGGCAGTTGTCCGGCATGCTGCCGCGCGCGCCGACTCTGCCACACCGGTCGCACGGTCAATAGTCTCGGGGAAGCGATGGAAGATGCTGCCGAACGGATACGCGAGCTCGAAGCCCGTCTGGTTGCCCATGGCCTGGTGCTGAAGGTGATCGCTCGGCTGCTGTCGGAATCGGCGATCGCCGAGCTGAAGGCGGCCGCGCAAGGGATCGACGACGAAGGCATGCAGGAGGCCAATCCCAACCTGCACCTTCGCCTCGTCGCCGAGGAGATCTGGAGCATCCTCGAGATGGTCGGCTGACGCCACGCGGGCCCGTTTCGCGCCGCAACGCGGGCACGGCAGGCGCCGCGCGCTTGCACGTCGCAGAATCGGCCCATGCAGCGTTCGGACATCCGCTCCCGCCTGGCCAGCCGCTCGCTTTGGCTGCGCGTTGCGCTCGGCGTCGCCGTGTTCGTGCTGCTGTGGAGCGCCGCCTGGTGGTACGTGCCGCCGATCGTCGCTTCGCAGGCGCGCGAGCAGGCCGAGCGCGCGCTCGGTCGGCGGCTGACGCTCGGGCGCATCACGTTCCAGCCATGGACGCTCGAGCTGACGGTCGCTGACGTCGCCCTCGCCGGCGCCACCGCCGAGGCGCCGCCAGCGCTCGAGGCCAAGCGCGTCTACGCCGACCTCGCGTTCGTCTCGCTGCTGCGGCTGGCGCCGATCGTCGACCGGCTCGAGATCGACGCCCCGATGGTGCGCATTGCCCGCGTCGCCGAGGGCCGCTACGACGCCGACGACGTCCTCCAGCACGTCGCGGCGATGATCGCAGCGAGCGCCGGCAAGCCGACCGCGCGCTTCGCGCTGCACAACATCGTCGTTCGCGACGGCGGCGTCGACTTCATCGACCGACCGCTCGCGACGACGCACCGTGTGCGCACCCTCGGGCTCGGCATTCCGTTTCTCAGCTCGCTGCCGTCCGAGCGCGAGATCAAGGTCGAGCCGCATCTTGCCTTCACGCTCGACGGCAGCCGGTTCGACACCGCCGGCGCGGCGACTCCGTTCGCCGAGCGCGGCAACGGCGAGCTGCGTCTGAAGATCGACGGCTTCGCGGTCCAGCCCTACCTCGGTTATCTGCCGCGAGACCTGCCGGCGCAACTGCGCGCGGCGACCCTGAACACCGACGTCGTGATCGCCTTCGAGCAGCGGCCGAAGCTCTCGTTCAAGATCGCCGGCCTGGTCGGCGCGAGCGGGATCGAGATCGTCGACCGCGCGGCGCACGAGCTGCTCCAGGTCGGCAGCGTGCAGGTGAAGATCGACGAGCTGCGGCCGCTCGAGCGCCTCGTGCGGCTGCAGAGCGTCGCCATCGACGCGCCGCACGTCGTCGCGGTACGCGATGCGTCCGGGCACGTCAACCTCCTGCTCGCCGCCGAAGCGCCGAGCGGCGCGGCGGTGCCGGTCGCGCGCGTGCCGCTGCCGACGAGTGCGGCAGGCGGCGCCGCCAGCGCGGTGGCGCTCGCGGGCGTGGCGTCGGCAACGTCGGCGGCTAATGCCGCCAGCGCCGCCAGCGCCGTGGGCGCCACAAGCGCGACAAACGCGGCGAACACGCCGCCTTGGCGACTGGCGCTCGCTGCGTTGTCGCTCAAGGCCGGCCGTCTCGACTGGAACGACGCCACCACGGCGCCGGCCGCGG
>DATAYY010000018.1:0-68412 GCA_036272325.1 Caldimonas sp.
ATCCCGGCCGGCCTCGAGATTATGGACAAGCCCATGACCGCTGCGGTCGAGAGCTTCGTCCACGCCGGCTACGACCTCGACGCGGCCGCGATCCTGCTCTGCGAGAGCGACGGCACCGCCGCTGCCGTCGAGCACGAGGTCCAGCGCATGGCGGACGTGCTGCGCACGTGCGGCGCGACGCGAATCGAGGCGAGCGAGAACGAGGCGCAGCGGCTGCGCTTCTGGAGCGGGAGGAAGAACGCATTTCCGGCCAGCGGCCGCATCAGCCCCGACTACATGTGCATGGATTCGACGATCCCGAGAAAGCGTCTCGCCGACATGCTGATCGCGATCGCGGCGATGGAAGACAGGCACGCGCTGCGCTGCGTCAACGTCTTCCATGCCGGCGACGGCAATCTGCATCCGCTGATCCTGTTCGACGCCAACGACGCCGAGCAGCTGCACCGCGCCGAGGCGTTCGGCGCCGAGATCCTCGAGCTCAGTGTCGCCATGGGCGGCACGGTGACCGGCGAGCACGGCGTGGGCGTCGAGAAGCTATCGTCGATGTGCGTGCAGTTCTCGCCCGCCGAGCGCGCGCAGATGGAGGCGATCAAACGCGCCTTCGATCCCGACGGCCGCCTCAATCCGGGCAAGGTGATTCCCACGCTCGTGCGCTGCGCGGAGTACGGCCGCATGCATGTCAAGCGCGGCCTGCTCGCGTTTCCCGAGCTGCCGCGCTACTAGGACGGTGCGGGGATGGACGCGGCCGTCGCGGCGATCATCGAGCGCGTTCGCGACGCCCACGCGCACGGCGAGCCGCTCCGGGTCCGCGGTGGTGGCAGCAAGGACTTCTACGGCGAGACACCGATCGGCGCCGTGCTCGACACGACCGCGCTCGTCGGCAGCGCGGACCACGAGCCGACCGAGCTCGTCGTCACTGCGCCAGCAGGCATGACCGTGGTCGACCTCGAGACGCAGCTCGCCTCGCACGGCCAATGCCTCGCGTTCGAGCCGCCGCGCTTCACGCCCGGAACCACCGTCGGCGGCATGGTCGCCGCCGGTCTCGCGGGGCCGTCACGTGCCGCGGCGGGCTCGGTGCGCGATCACGTCCTCGGCATGACGTTGGTGAGCGGCACCGGCGAGCTGCTCCAGTTCGGCGGCCGCGTCATCAAGAACGTCGCCGGCTACGACGTCTCGCGGCTCGTCACCGGATCGCTCGGCATCCTCGGCGTCGTCGTCGAGGTGTCGCTCAAGGTGCTGTCGCACGCCGAGGCCGAAGCGACGCTGCGCTTCGACTGCAAGCCGGGCGAGGCGCTGGCGCGATTGCACGCATGGGGCGCGCGGCCGCTGCCGCTCGACGCCAGCGCGTGGTGGAACGGCAACCTGATCGTTCGCCTCCGCGGCTCGATGGCCGCGGTCGACGAAGCGGCGCGGACGCTCGGCGGCGAGTCGATCGCTGCGGCCGCAGCGGCTCCGTTTTGGCAGAGCCTGCGCGACCACACCGACCCCTTCTTCGTCGCCGCCCAGGACGCGATCGACCATCAGGACGCGACGCTCTGGCGCTTGTCGCTGCCGCAGACTGCGCCGCTGCTTGGCCTCGCCGGCGACGAGCTGATCGAGTGGCACGGTGCGCAACGCTGGCTCGCGACCGCGCTGCCGGCGGCGCAGGTCCGCGAGGCGGCCGCGGCGGCGGGCGGCCACGCGACGGCATTTCGCTGCCGCGACAAGGCCGCCGGCGCGTTCACGCCGCTCGCGCCGCCGCTGCGGGCGATCCACGAGCGGCTCAAGCACGCGTTCGATCCCAAGCGCATCCTCAACCCCGGACGCCTCTATCCGGGCCTGTGAGAACAATCTGAGCTGACATGCAGACCGAGATCGCCGCCGAGTTCGCCGGCACCGCCGACGGCATCGAAGCCGAGGCGATCCTGCGCAAGTGCGTGCACTGCGGCTTCTGCACCGCGACCTGCCCGACCTACCAGCTGCTCGGCGACGAGCTCGACGGCCCGCGCGGGCGGATCTATCTCGTCAAGCAGGTGCTCGAGGGCCACCCGCCGACGCGGGCGACGCAGCTCCACCTCGACCGCTGCCTCACGTGCCGCAACTGCGAGACGACGTGCCCGTCGGGAGTGCAGTACGGCAACCTGGTCGAGATCGGCCGCAGGATCGTCGACGAACGCGTGCCGCGCCCGGCAGCCGAGCAGGCGCTGCGCTGGACGTTGAAGGAAGGGCTGACGTCGCCGCTGTTCGCGCCGGCGATGAAAGTCGGCCAGGCGATTCGCGGCGTGCTGCCGAAGATGCTGAAGACGAAGGTGCCGCCGCCGCAGCCGGCAAGCGCGAACGTGTGGCCGATGCGCGTGCACGCGCGCAAGGTCCTGCTGCTCGCCGGCTGCGTGCAGCCGGCGATGCTGCCCAACATCAACAGCGCGACCGCGCGCGTCCTCGATGCCGCCGGGGTCCAGACGATCGTCGCGCCTGATGCCGGCTGCTGCGGCGCGATCCGTCTGCACACGAGCGACCGCGACGGCGCGCTCGCGCAGATGCGCACGAACATCGACGCCTGGTGGCCGTGGGTCGAGCGCGGCGAGGTCGAGGCGATCGTGATGAACGCGTCGGGCTGCGGCGTCACGGTGAAGGAGTACGGCCATTCGCTCGCGCACGATCCGGCGTACGCGCACAAGGCCGGCCGCATCGGCGACATGACGCGTGACATCGCCGAGTTGCTTCCGGAGCTCGTTGAGACGCTTCGGGCCAAGTTGGCCCTCCCCCGCTCGGCGGGGGAGCGGGCAGGCGGTGCAGTCCTGTCGACGGGACGCCGGGCGTTGCCTGAAAGGCAGCGCCTGGCGTTTCATCCGCCTTGTACGCTGCAGCACGGCCAGCGCGTTCGCGGCGTCGTCGAGAGCTCGCTCACGGCGCTCGGCTTCGAGGTGCACGTCGCGGCCAACGAGGCTCACCTCTGCTGCGGCTCGGCAGGAACTTACTCGGTGCTGCAACCCGAGCTCGCCAACGCCTTGCGCGACCGCAAGCTCGCGAACCTCGACCCGCTCGCGCCGACGACGATCGTCTCGGCCAACGTCGGCTGCATCCAGCATCTGCAGAGCGGCACGACGACGCCGGTGCGCCACTGGATCGAGGTGGTCGCCGACGCGCTGGCGCAATGACGCCGCTTGGCAAGTGCCGCGTCTAGCATGCGCGCTTTGCCGACGCGCACGCTGACCGACCATGGCTCCTTCGACCTCGCTTTCACGTCGCTGGCTCGCGCTCGCCGTCGTCTGCCTCGGCGTCGTCATGGTCGTGCTCGACGCGACCATCGTCAACGTCGCGCTGCCATCGATCCGCGCCGATCTCGGCTTCACCGAGGCGACGCTGGCGTGGGTCTTCAACGCCTATCTGCTGACGTGCGGCGGCTTCCTGCTGCTCGGCGGCCGGCTCGGCGATCTCTATGGCCACCGTCGCGTCTTCATGATCGGCGTCGTGCTCTTCACCGGCGCCTCGGCGGCGTGCGGCTTCGCGGGCGCGCAGTTGTCGCTCGTCGTCGCGCGCGCCGTCCAGGGCATCGGCGGCGCGATCGTCGACGCGGTCGCGCTCGCCCTCCTGATGCACCTGTTCACCGAGGAACGCGAACGCGCCAAGGCGATGGGCGTGTACAGCTTCGTCTGCGCCGGCGGCGGCTCGATCGGCGTCCTCCTCGGCGGCGTCCTCACCGACGCGTACGACTGGCACTGGGTCTTCCTCGTCAACGTGCCGATTGGCGCGGCGGTGCTCGCCCTCTGCCTGACGCTGCTGCCGGCCGCCGGCGGCGAGCGAAAGCGGATCCCGCTCGATGTCGCCGGTGCAATCACCGTCACCGCGGCGCTCATGCTCGCGGTCTACGCGATCGTCGGCGGCAACAACGCCGGTTGGACATCGCCGCGAACGATCGCGCTGCTCGGCGCCGCGCTCGCGCTGCTCGCGCTCTTCGTCGCCATCGAGGCACGCGTGCCGTCGCCGCTGATGCCTTTGCGCCTGTTCCGCTCGACGACCCTGAACGCTGCCAGCGTCATCGGCATCCTCTGGTCGGGAGCGATGTTTGCGTGGTTCTTCCTGTCGGCGCTCTACCTGCAGCGCGTCCTCGGCTATTCCCCGATGCAGGTCGGCCTCGCGTTTCTGCCGTCGAACCTGATCATGGCGGCGTGCTCGCTCGGCATTTCCGCGCGCATCGTCCTTCGCTTCGGCATTCGCTGGCCGCTCGTCGCTGGCTTGCTCTGCGCCGCGCTCGGTCTTGCCCTGTTCGCGCTCGCTCCGGTCGGCGGCACGCTCTTCGCCGACGTGCTGCCGGGGATGCTGCTGCTCGGCGTCGGCGCAGGGATCGCCTTCAATCCTCTCCTCCTCGCGGCGATGCGCGACGTCGGCGAGAGCGAGTCGGGGCTCGCGTCGGGCATCGTCAATACCGCCTTCATGATGGGCGGCGCGCTCGGCCTCGCCGTGCTCGCGAGCCTCGCAGCGGCGCACACCGGCGCGAGTGCCGCCACCGAGCTCGTCGCGCTGAACGCCGGCTACCACCTCGCGTTCGCTGCCGGCGCGTTGTTTGCGCTCGTCGCCGCGGCGATCGGCGCAGCATTCATCCCGGGTCAGGCGACGACAGGCGAATCGTCGCGCGTCGCCAGCGCGAGCACGAACTCCCCCGGCACGTCGTAGCCGCTCCGGGTCCGCCACGGCACGATCGCCTCGAGGTGGCGCTGCCGTACGCGCGCGCGGGTGTCGGCGTCAAAGCGCGACCACGCGAGCGCGGCCGGGCCGCCGACGAGCGCGGCATCGCTGGCGTCGTCGTCGTTCGCAAACGCGAACGTCGTGCGGGTGTAGGCGCTCGGCGGCAGCGCGCTCGGCGCCGCGATCGAGCAGCGCCGCGACATAGTCGGTCGACGTCACGCGACAGCCTCGCCGCGCCGCGGCGAGCGTCGCGTTGCCGTTGCCGGCTGCGACGTCGAGGACACGCTCGTCGGTGCGCAGATCGCACGCCTCGGCAAGCGACTCGCCGACGATCTGCAGGGTCGTGCCGATGACCGCGTAGTCGCCGCTGGCCCAGGCTGCCTGCTGGCGGCTCTTGACGGCAACGAGATCGGGGGCGGCGGAAACGGCTGACGTGGCGGTTGCTTGGATGATGGGTCTTGCTCCTGCGCGTGTGGCGGAGCCGCCATTGCAATCGGCGGCCGCAGCGCCGGTCCTGCTCGCGCGTCGGCGCGCGCTGGCCCGGCGTCCGCAGCGGCGAGTGAGCCCGCACTCGGCTGCCGCCGCGTCCAGGATTGCTGCCCGGCCGTCCGGACCCACCTCTTTCGCTCGCCTCGCGCTTGGTCCGCCAGCGCCGTCGCCTGCAGAATAGGCGCGGCCACGAGAGGGACCGCACACCATGACGAACGAACGGGTCGCGACGGCAGTCGCGCGCATACAAGCGGTGCTACGGCGAAAGCCTGAGCTGGGACTGCATGACGACACCGCGGCGAACGCGCGCTGGCTCGGCGCGACGCGCTGCGTCGCCCGCCATCCGAGCGGCATCGCGATCGCAACCGACATGCCGGCCGACCTCGGCGGCGAAGGTGAGGAGGTCACGCCGGGCTGGCTGTTTCGCGCCGGCATCGCCTGGTGCGCCGCGACAGCGGTCGCGATCACGGCGGCCGCGCGCGGGATCGCGCTCGCCGTTCTCGAGGTCGAGGTCCGAAGCCGCCCCGACTTGCGCGGCCTGTTCGCCATGGCCGGCGCCGACGGGCGCGTCGTCTCGGCGGCATCGAACGACCTGCGGATGCCCCTCCGGATTGCCGCGGCCGGAGTGCCGGCGGCGCGAATGCGCACCCTCGTCGAAGACAGTTGCCGCTGCTCGCCGGTGCCGGGTGCAGTCGTGCAGGCGACGCCGATCGCGTTGCAGGTCGACATGGCCGCCGATTGAGGCCGCCGTGGACGCCCTTTCCGAAACGCTGCGCGTCGTCCGCCTGATCGGCGCGATCTTCCTGCAGGGGCGCTTCAGCGCGCCGTGGTGCTATTTCTCGCCGCGTGCCGACACTGCGGCGCCCTTGCTCGAGCCGAGCGCCGAGAAGATCGTCATCTTCCATCTCATTACCGAGGGCGAATGCTTCGTCGAGATCGACGGCGAGCCGCCGACCCGGCTGATCGCCGGCGATGCGATCGTCTTCCCGCAAGGCGACGCCCACGTGATGACTTCCGAGCCCGGGCTGAAGCCCGCGACCGGCGCCCGGCTCGACACGATCTTCGCGCGTCGGCCGAGGCTGCTCGCCTACGGCGGCGGCGGCGCCGCGACGCGGCTCGTCTGCGGCTACCTCGCCTGCGACGCCCGTCTGGCGCGCATGCTCCTCACCGGCCTGCCGAAGCTGGTCCGCGTCAACGTGCGCGGCTCTAACGCCGGCACCTGGCTCGAGGCATCGGTGCGCTACGCGCTCGCCGAAGCGCGCTCGCCGCGACCGGGCGGCTCGGGCGTCCTCGCCAAGCTGGCTGAGGTCCTCTTCATCGAGGTCCTGCGTCTGTACATGAACGAGCAGGCCGAGGGCCGCACCGGCTGGCTCGCCGGCGTCGGCGATCGCATCGTCGGCGCGGCACTGAACGCTCTCCACAGCCGGCCGGCGCACGCCTGGACGCTCGAGGAGCTGGCGAGCGAGGCGGCGACATCGCGCTCGGTGCTTGCGGAACGCTTTCAGCTTCTCGTCGGCAGCTCACCGATCCAATACCTGACGCAATGGCGCATGCTGCTTGCGGCCAACCTGCTCTCGGGCAGCAATGCTTCGCTTGCGCGCATCGCCGAGGACGTCGGCTACCAGACCGACACCGCCTTCAGCCGAGCGTTCCGCCGCGAGTACGGCACGCCGCCGGCGACCTGGCGGCGCACGCGCGTCGCTCGGGCACAGCAGCAGGCGCGCTGACCGACTTCGCGGCGTCCGTCAGCGTACGGCCGAGCGCGCGGCGGCAGCAGGCCGCACGCCCGACAGCGTCACGCGCGCAAGTGGCACGCCGCCCAGTGTCCGGGCCGGCTTTCCTTCAGCAGCGGCCGCTCGGTACTGCAGAGCGGGAACTCGGCGATCGGGCAGCGGGTGTGGAAGTGGCATCCTGAAGGCGGCCGGATCGGGCTCGGCACGTCGCCCTGCAATGGAATGCGCTTGCGCTTGACGCTCGGGTCGGGGATCGGCACCGCCGACAGCAGCGCCTCCGTGTACGGATGGAGCGGCTGCGTGTAGAGCTGCTTTGCCGGCGCGAGCTCGACGATGCGGCCGAGGTTCATCACCGCGACCCGCGTGCTGATGTGCTCGACGACGGAGAGGTCGTGGGCGATGAAGATGTAGGTCAGGGTGAACTGCTTCTGCAGGTCCTCGAGCAGGTTGATCACCTGCGCCTGGATCGAGACGTCGAGCGCCGAGACCGCTTCGTCGCAGACGACGAGCTTCGGGCTCACCGCGAGCGCGCGCGCGATGCCGATCCGCTGCCGCTGGCCGCCGGAGAACTCGTGCGGGTAGCGGCGCATGTGGTCGGCCGAGAGGCCGACGGTCTCGAGCAGCTCGACGATGCGTGCCTCGTACTGGGCACGCGTCTTCGCCAGCTTGTGGATCGTCAGCGCCTCGCCGACGATCGCGCCGACCGTCATTCGCGGGTTGAGCGACGCGTACGGGTCCTGGAAGATGATCTGCATGTCGCGGGCGAGCGCGCGGAGCTCGTCCTTGCTTGCGTGGGTGACGTCCTTGCCCTCGAACCAGACCTCGCCCGAGGTCGGCTCGATCAGGCGCAGGATGCAGCGCCCGGTCGTGCTCTTGCCGCAGCCGGACTCGCCGACCAGGCCAAGCGTCTCACCGGCGGCCAGGTCGAAGCTGACGCCGCTCACGGCGTGGACGCTCTCGACCTCGCGGCCGAGCAGGCCGCCGGTGATCGGGAAGCGCTTGACGAGCTCCTTGACCTGCAGCAGCGGCGCGCTCATGGCGCGGGCTCCATCGCCGGCGCAACCGTGGCGCTCGGCGCTGGCGTCGGGAAGACGTCGAAGATGCAGCGCACCTTGTGGCCCGGCACCGGCTCGCGCAACGCCGGCGTCGCGGCGACGCACTCGGGCACCGCGTAGCGGCAGCGCGCCGCGAAGCGGCAGCCCGCGGCGGGGTCGATCAGCTTGGGCACCGTGCCCGGGATCTGTTCGAGGCGCACCTTCTGCAACGCCGCGGTGTCGATGCGCGGGATCGAGCGGATCAGCCCCTGCGTGTACGGATGGCGCGGATTCGCGAACAGCGCCTCGACGGTCGCTTCCTCGACGACCATCCCCGCGTACATCACGACGACGCGCTGCGCCACCTCGGCGACGACGCCCATCGCATGCGTGATCAGCAGGATCGACATGCCGAGGCGCTCCTTGAGTTCGGCGAGAAGATCGAGGATCTGGGCCTGGATCGTGACGTCAAGCGCCGTCGTCGGCTCGTCGGCGATCAGCAGCTTCGGGTTGCAGGCAAGTGCCATTGCGATCATCACTCGCTGGCGCATGCCGCCGGAGAACTGGTGCGGGTAGTCGTGGACCCGCCGCTCCGGCGTCGGAATGCGGACCAGCGCGAGCATCTCGACCGCGCGCTCGAGCGCCGCCTTGCGGCCCATGCCTTCGTGCAGGCGCAGGCTTTCGGCGATCTGCTCGCCGACGCTGTAGACCGGGTTGAGCGAGGTCATCGGCTCCTGGAAGACGATCGCGATCTCCTTGGCACGCACGCGCCGCATCTCCTCGCTGTTCGCCGAGACGAGGTCGCGGCCCTGCCACAGCACTTCGCCGGCGACGATCTTCCCCGGTGGCATCGGCAGCAGCTTCAGGATCGTCATCGCGGTGACGGTCTTGCCGCAGCCCGACTCGCCGACGACGCTCACCGTCTCGCCGCGCTCGACCACAAGGTCGACGCCGTCGACGGCGTGGAGCCAGCCGTCGTCGGTCTTGAAGTGCGTCTTCAGGCCCCTGATCTCGAGCAGCTTCGGCTCGGGCGCGGCATCGACGTGCCTGGTGCGCGACGCCGAAGTCTGCAGGATCGGTCGATTCGAGCGGCCCGACATCACATCACCCGCCGCGGATCGAGCGCGTCGCGCAGGCCGTCGCCGACGAAGTTGATGCACAGCACGGTGAGGAAGATCGCGGTGCCGGGAAAGAGCGCCCAGTGCGGCGCGATGTCGAGGTACTCCTTGCTGTCGAACAGGATCCGGCCCCAGGTCGGAATGTCGGGCGGAAAGCCGAGGCCGAGGAACGATAGCGTCGACTCGGCGATGATCGCCGCGGCGACGTTGATGGTCCCGGCGACGATCACCGGCCCGAGCGAGTTCGGCAGGATGTGGCGGACGACCTGGCGCGGCGTCGAGGCGCCGAGCGCGCGCGCCGCTTCGACGAACTCCTTCTCGCGCAGCGAAAAGAACTGCGCGCGCACGAGCCGCGCGACCGACATCCACCCGAAAGCGCCGATCACGAGCACGACCAGGATGAAGACGCCGATCTCAGGGCCGAACGCGCTCTTCAGCGCCTCGCGGAACAGGTAGATCAGGATCAGCAGCAGCGGCAACTGCGGCAGCGACAGGAAGAGGTCGGTGAGCCACATCAGCATGGCGTCGATCGCGCCGCGCGAGATGCCGGCGACCGCGCCGATGGTGACGCCGACGACCATCGCCATCAGCATCGCCGAGAGCCCGACCGCCAGCGAGATCCGGCCGCCGTAGAGCATGCGGGCGAGGATGTCCTGGCCGAGGTCGTCGGTCCCGAACGGATGGGTCGCGGTCGGCGTGTTGAGGCGGGCGCTGAAGTCGATGTCGTTGATCTGCACCCGCCAGATCAGCGGCCCGAAGGCGACCATCGCGATCATCAGGATCAACACGACGAGGCCGACGACCGCGAGCCGGTGCCGCTTGAAGCGCCGCCACGCCTCGGCCCACGGCGAGACGCTGCGCTGCGGCCGTGTTCCCATCGCGACGACGTGGTCAGCGATAGCTGATGCGGGGGTCGAGCCAGCCATAGAGCAGGTCCGCGATGAGGTTGAAGGCGATCACGAGGCAAGCGAGGACGAAGGTCACCGCCATCACGACCGGCGTGTCGTTGCGCTGGATGGCGTCGATCAGGAGCGACCCGATCCCGGGCACGCGGAAGATCTGCTCGGTGACGACGGCGCCGCCAAACACCTGCGGCATCGTCAGCGCGACCAGCGTCACGACCGGGATCATGGCGTTGCGCACGACGTGCTTGAGGATGACCGAGCGCTCCTTCAGCCCCTTGCTGCGCGCGGTGGTGACGTAGTCGAGGCGGATGACGTCGAGCGTCGCCGATCGCACGTAGCGCGTCCAGCCCGCGGCCTGGAACAGCCCGAGCACGGAGATCGGCATGATCGACTGCTTGAGCTGCTGCACCCACCAATCCCAGCCGGTTGCGGCAAGGTCGGCGCGGTAGACGAACGGCAGCCAGTCGAGCTTGATCGAGAAGAGCAGGATCAGCAGCAGCCCAGTGAAGAACGTCGGCAGCGAAAAGCCGATGAAGGCGAACGTGCTGGCGATGCGGTCGAACCACGAGTAGGGCCGCGCCGCCGAGTAGATGCCGACCGGCAGCGCGATCAGCAGGGCGAGCACCTGCGACGCACCGATCACCGCGAGCGTCACCGGCACGCGCGACCAGATCAGCTTGTCGACGTCGACCCGGCTGATAAACGAGAACCCCCAGTCGCCCTGCAGCATCGCAAGCAGCCAGTGGAAGTACCGCTGCCAGACCGGATCGTCGAGGCCGAACTGCTTGCGCATGTTGGCCTGCACCTCGGGCGGAATGTTCGGGTTGAGTGCCATCTCGGCGAACGGGTCGCCGGGTGCGAGCGCGAGCACCGTGAAGAGGACGACGCTGATGCCGAGGATGGCCGGCAATGCGATGAGGAGACGGCGCAGGAGGTATCGGCCCATGATCAGGTCCGCGACTACGCCTCGCTGTACCACTCGCTGAGACTGGTCAGGGCACCGTCCCAGCCCGAGATCGGCGCGACGAGCTGGCGGGCGATGCCGTGCACCGACGGCCGATAGACGAGTGGCAGGATGGCGTGCTCCCGGCACAGCAGGTCGTTCATCGCGATCAGCAGCACGGTGCGCTTGACCGGGTCGAGCTCGACTTCCGATGCACGGTACATCCGGTCGTACTCGTCGTTGCGATAGCGGCTGCGGTTGACTCCGTTCCACTTGTTGGCCTTGTCCGCCGCCTGCCACGACACGAACCACTGCATGAATTGGCCCGGATCGGGCTCGCGGCCCGAGTTCGCGAACATCTGCAGGTCGGCGAGGAACTTGCCGTAAGTGTCGGGATTGGCCACGTCCGAGGAAAAGAACACCGACGCGGTCACCGCCTTCAGCTCGAGCTCGATGCCGGCCCTGGCACACGACTGCTTGTAGATGCTCTGCACCTTCTGCCGCACCGAATTGATCGACGTCTGGAACAACAGCCGGAGCCGATGCCCATCCTTCTCGCGGACGCCGTCCCCGCCACGTTTCCAGCCGGCCGCATCGAGCACCGCGTTGGCGCGCTCGACGCTGAACTCGTCCCTGACGTTCGGGCTGTTGTAGCGCGCCGGGTTGTTGAGCACGTTCGGCGTCGCCACGCCGGCACGACCGTAGACGAACGCCTGGATGTTCTTGCGATCGAGCAGCAGCGTGAGCGCCTCGCGCACAGCGCCGTCACCGAGGACCGGATGGCGCGTCTTCGGGCTCGACCGCTCGCCGTCGACCTCGATCGCCGGGTCGGCATGGTTGAAGTTGATCGCCTCGACGTCGCCGCTCGGACAGGTGACGACCCGACCCTTGCGGCTGGCCTCCATGCGGCGCAGCACGTCGTCTTCGACCTGCAGGTTCCAGGCGAAGTCGTACTCGCCGGTCTGCAGGACGGTGCGCGCCGCAGAGGTCGCGTCGCCACCACCCTTCAGCTCGACGGTGTCGAAATGCGGCCTGTTCGGCAGGTAATAGTCGTTGTTGATCTCGGCGCGCAGCAGGTCGCCCGGCTTGAACTCGACGAAGCGGTACGGGCCAGTGCCGACCGGCCGCAGGTTCGCCGGTGCGTCGCGCGACTTGGCGCCGGCGTAGCGCTCGAACAGGTGCTTCGGGACGAGCTGCACGGTCGCCGTGCGCGACCACTGCGGCGTCGGCTTGTCGAAGGTGAAGCGCACCGTCTCGGCGTCGATCCTGGTGACGCTGCGGACGCCCTCGTACTGACCACTCGTGATCGCCGCCGTCGCCGGATCGGCCGCGTAGGCGTGGTTGAAGACGACGTCGTCGGCAGTGAACGGCCGCCCGTCGTGCCAGCGGACCCCGTTCTTCAGCTTCCACGTCGTCGAGCGGCCGTCGGCGGCGATGCCGCCGTTGTCCCGACTCGGAATATCGGCGGCGAGAAGTGGGACGAGGTTGCCCTCCGGGTCGTAGCGTGCCAGCGCGTCGTAGAAGAGAATCGCACCCTCGGCGTCCTTCGCACCGGTGGCGAAGTGCGGGTTGAGCAAGGTCGGGCCCTGCCAGAACAGCAGCTTCAGCGCGCCGCCGCCGCCGCGCCGGGTCGGCTTGTAGGCCGAAGCGGTCTCGGCGTGCGCGACGCCGGCCGCCGCCAGCAGCGACGACGCCAGCGGCGCGGCGATGCCGAGCGCGAGCAGGCGGCCGACGAACGCGCGCCGCGGCAGGCGACCGGCGCGCACGTCGTCGATCCAGCCGCGCAGGATCTGCTCTTGCATCTGCGCAGTCTGCGACGAAGAGTCGAGTCAGTCGCTTGCGGGCAGCGCCTGGATGGGGCGCCCGCACTGCGTCAGGCCGGCTGCGCCTCGCGGTACCAGTTCTGCAGCGCCGAGAAGTCGAGATCCCAGCCCGACAGCGTCGTCACCAGCCGCAGGTTGCCGCCGCGCACGCGCGGCCGGCTGATCAGCGGCACGATGATGTGATCGTTGACGACCATGTCGTTCATCTTGATGTAGATCGCAGCGCGCTTGACCGGATCGAGCTCCGACGACCCGGCAGCGGCGAGCTTGTCGTACTCCGCGTTGACCCAGCGGCAGATGTTGCGGCCCTGCCATTTGTTCGCCTTCTGCGAGACCTCCTCCGACTTGTACTGGTCCATGAAGCGCTCGGCGTCGGGCGCCGTCATGGTCGTCGTGTACATCTGCATGTCGGCCCAGAACTTGCCGTAGGTGTCGGGGTTGGCGACGTCGGACGAGAAGAACACCGACGCCGACACCGACTTCAGCTCGAGGTCGATCCCCGCCTTCTGGCAGGCCTGCTTGACGACCGCCTGCTCCTTCTGGCGAGTGCCGTTGATCGACGTCTGGTAGACGAACTTCATCTTCTTGCCGCCCTTTTCGCGAGTGCCGTCGCTGCCGCGCTTCCACCCCGCGGCGTCGAGGATCTGGTTTGCCTTCTCGACGTTGAACTCCCACTTGGTGTTCGGCGACTTGAAGCGCGGCGGGTTGTTCATGAAGTTGCCGGTCGCGAAGCCCGTACGACCGTAGATGAACTCCTGCATCGCCTTCTTGTCGCAGAGCAGCGCCATCGCCTCGCGCACCTTCGGGTCGCTGAACGCGAAGTGCTTGCTCTTGACGCTGGCGCGTTCGCCGTCGACCTCGTTCCACGGATCGGTGATGTTGACCTGGATGAACTCGATGTCGCCACCCGGGACGACGTGAATCTTGCCCTTGCCGCCCGCCTCCATCCGCTTGAGCACCTCGTCTTCGACCTGCAGGTTCCAGGCATAGTCGTACTCGCCGGTCTGCAGCACGGCGCGCGCCGCCGAGGTCGCGTCGCCGCCGCCCTTCATCTCGATCGTGTCGAAATACGGCCGGTTCGCGATGTGGTAGTTCTTGTTGATCTCGCCGAGGACGATGTCGCCCGGCTTGAAATCGACGAACTTGTAGGGCCCGGTGCCGACCGGCTTGAGATTGGTCGGCGCGTCGCGCGACTTGGCGCCGGTGTACTGGGCGAACAGGTGCTTGGGGATGATCATCCCTTCGGCGGCGCAGAACGCGGTCGCCCAGAACGGCGTCGGCTTCTGAAACGAGACCAGGATCGTGTAGTCATCGACCTTCGTCACCGTCAGGTCCTTGTAGACGCCGATCGTGACCGCCGCGGTGGCGGGGTCGCGCACGTACTCCCAGGTGAACACGCAGTCGTCGGCCGTGAACGGCTTGCCGTCGTGCCACGTGACGTCCTTCTTCAGGCGCCAGCGGACCACCTTGCCGCCTTCGAGAACGCCGCCGTTGGCGATCGTCGGCACCTCGGCGGCGAGGATCGGCACCAGGTTGCCGTCGTTGTCCCAGACGGCGAGCGGCTCGTAGAAGACGCGTGAGGCTTCCTGGTCCTTGGTGCCGTTGGCGAAGTGCGGTTGCAGCAGCGTCGGACCCTGCCACCAGAGCGTCTTCAGCGCACCACCGCCGCCGCGCTTGGTCGGCTTGTAGACCGGCATCGGCTGCGACTGCGCGATGCCGGCGTGCATCAGCAGCATCGACGCCATCGGCGCGCTCAGGCCCAGCCCCACCATCTTCTCGATGAAGCCGCGCCGCGGCAGCTTCTCGGCGCGAACATCCTCGATCAGGGCACGCAGCTCGACTTCTTCCATGGCAACCTCCTGAAACGGCCCGCGCACGGGGCCCAGCGTGCGCCGATGCTATGCGCCAGCAGACAAACGCCTATCCGGGTCCGCCCGGGCATCCCGGCGGCGCCGCAAGAGGTGCGCCAAGGACAAGGGCGCGCCCCCGGGGGGACGCTCGAGCGACCGCTCGCGGACCTTCAGATGCAGCGGCCGCCGTCGACTTCCATCGCCACGCCGGTGATCATCGACGCCTCGTCGCTGCAGAGGAAGCAGGCGGCGTTGCCGAGGTCCTCCGGGGTCGAGAAGCGGCCGATCGGGATCGTGGCGAGAAACTTCGCGCGCATCTCGGGCGTGTCCTCGCCCATGAAGGTCTTCAGCATCGGCGTTTCGCCGGCGACCGGATTGAGCGCGCAGACGCGGATGCCGAACGGCGCCAGCTCGACCGCCATCGAGCGCGTCGCCGTGATGACCCAACCCTTGCTCGCGTTGTACCAAGCCAGGCGCGGCCGCGGGCTGACGCCGGCGGTGCTCGCGATGTTGAGGATGACGCCCTTCTTCTGCGCCTTGAAGCGCGGCACGACCTCGCGCGCCGCCAGATAGATCGCCTTGACGTTGACGGCGAGGATGCGGTCGAACTCGGCTTCGGCGAGGCTTTCAAGAGGCTGTGGCAAATGGCCCACGCCGGCGTTGTTGACGAGGACGTCGAGACCGCCGAACCGATCGACCGCGGCGTCGACCATCGCCTCCACGTCGGCCGCCTGAGTCACGTCGGCTCGCACAGCGAGAGCGGCCGGGCCGAGCGACGCAGCAAAGCGCGCGGCGCCCTCGCCGTCGCGATCGGCGACGATCACCCGCGCGCCCTCGGCGACGAATTTGGCGGCGATGCCGGCACCGAAGCCGGAGGCCGCGCCGGTGACGATGGCTGTCTTTTTTTCGAGGCGCATGGCGTGCCGACCCCTCGCGGCGAGCCGGTGGTGAGCGTGTCGTCGATTCTTCCAGCATCGGGGTCGTTGCGACGCAGTCTGACAAAGCCGTCAGCCTCGCGACAGGATGGTGTCGGCAAGCGCTGCCTAGAGTCCAGCGTCGCCGGCACGAAACGAGCCGCTCGATCTCCCCATGCCCTGCAAACAGCGCTCCCGCCGGCGTCCGCGCACCCCACGTCCGCGCCTCGCGATGTCGCTGGCGACGATGCTCGTTGCCGGCTGCGCGGTCGGCCCGGACTACGTCCGCCCGCCGGTCGAGGTTCCGGCTGCTTACAAGGAGGCGGGACTGTGGAAGCCGGCCGAGCCGCACGCGGTCGAAGCGCATGACTGGTGGGAACGCTACGGCGACACGACCTTGAGCGGCCTGGTCGCCCAGGCGAACGATGCCAACCAGAACATCCGCGAGGCCGAGGGGCAATACCGACAGGCGAAGGCGATCGCAGACGCGGCCCGGGCCGGGTTCTTTCCGAGCGTCGGCGCCGCCGCGACGGCGGGTCGCGCCGTCTCGTCGGTCACCGGCAACGGCGCGACCGGCTTCGGCGTCAGCCTCAGCGCCAGCTGGGAGCCGGACCTCTGGGGCGGCGTGCGGCGCGCCGTCGAATCGGGCGAGGCTGGCGCACAGGCCAGCGCCGACGACCTCGCGGCGGCGCGACTCAGCATCCAGGCCGCGCTGGCCGAGGACTACCTGCAGTTGCGCTACATCGACGTGCAGCGCGAGCTCTACGCCCGCACGACGATCGCCTATGCCAAGGCGCTGCAATTGACGCAGGCGCAATACCGCGCCGGTGTCGTCCTGCGTTCCGACGTCGCGCTGGCCGAGACTCAGCTGAAGACCGCGCAGGCCCAGGCCGTCGACCTCGACGCGCAGCGCAGCCAGCTCGAGCACGCGATCGCCATCCTGATCGGTCGCCCGCCGGCCGCCTTCGCCTTGCCGGCGGTGTCGCCGGCGGATGCGTTCGAAGCGCGCATGCCGGCGATTCCGCCGAGCCTGCCGTCGGCGCTGCTCGAGAGTCGCCCCGACATCGCCGCGGCCGAGCGCCGCGCCGCGCTCGCCAACGCCAACATCGGCGTCGCCAAGGCCGCCTACTATCCGTCGCTCGCATTGGGCGCCAGCGGCGGCGCCTCGGCCGGGACCGTCGCGTCGCTGCTGGCGACGCCGAGCCGCGTCTGGTCGCTCGGAGCGACGCTGGCCGAGACCCTGTTCGACGGCGGCCTGCGTAGCGCCCATACGGCCCAGGCCGTCGCCGCCTTCGACGTCGCCGTTGCCCAGTACAAGCAGACGGTGCTCGGCAGCTTTCAGCAGGTCGAGGACGACCTCGCGACGCTGGCCGTGCTCGAGCGGGAGACGGCGCTGCAGGACGAGGCCGTCGCCGCGGCGCGGCTCGCCGAACGGCTCGCGCTCGCCCAGTACCGCGGCGGCACCGTGAACTACCTGACCGTGGTCGCGGCGCAGGCGCTCGCGCTTTCGAACGAGCGCACGGCATTGCAGCTGCGCAGCCGCCAGCTGACGACCAGCGTCGCCCTGATCACGGCGACGGGCGGGGGCTGGTCGCCGGGCCGAGACGACGTCGCTGCGACCCGGGCCGCAGCGCCGCCGGCTCCTGCGATCGAGACCGTGTCGACGTCTTCCGGAAGGTGAACGACATGCCGCCAGCCTCGCCTTCCCGCCGCCGCACCGCGATCACGGTCGTGGCGGTGCTGATCGCGCTGCTCGCGATCGTCCTCGTCTGGCGCCAGTTCACCCAGGAGCGCAAGCCCCCGCCGCGCGCGGTGGCGGCGGTCCGGGTGACGACCGTCAAGGTCCGCGAGCAGGACATCGCGATCTTTCGCACCGGCGTCGGCACGGTCACGGCGCTCGCCAGCGTCACCGTCAAGCCGCGCATCGATGGCGAGCTCGAGCGTGTCGCGTTCGTCGAGGGGCAGGACGTGAAGGCCGGCCAGCTGCTGGCGCAGATCGACCCGCGCACGCTCGAAGCGCAGCTTGCCCAGGCCGAGGCGCAGAAGGGACGCGACCAGGCCCAGCTCGGCAACGCCCGCGTCGACCTGAACCGCTACACCGGCCTGATCGCCGAGGACGCGGCGACGCAGCAGCAGGTCGACACGCAAAAGGCGCTGGTCGCACAGCTCGAGGCGGCGGTGAAGACCGACGACGCGCAGATCAACTTCGCGCGGGTGCAGCTCGGCTTCACGCGCATCGTCGCGCCGATCAGCGGCCGGGTCGGCGCGCGCCTCGTCGACGCCGGCAACATCGTGCACGCGGCAGACCCCGGCGGTCTCGTCGTCATCAACCAGATCGATCCGATCACGGTCCTCTTCACGCTGCCGGAAGACGCGTTCCAGGACATCAACCACGCGCTGCACGCCAGCGCCGAGCCGCTGCAGGTGATCGCCTATCCGCGCGACGGCACCGAAAAGCTCGGCGACGGCAAGCTGATCCTCCTCAACAACCAGATCGACACGACGACCGGAACCGTCCAGCTCAAGGGCAGCTTCGCCAACCCGGGCCATGCGCTCTGGCCGGGCCAGTACGTCAACGTCAGGCTCGTCCTGCGCCACCAGCCGAACGCGCTGACGGTGCCCGCGGCGGCGGTGCAGCGCAGCCAGGACGGCACCTACGTGTGGCTGATCGATGCCGACAACAAGGCCACGAACCGGCCGGTCCGCGTCGGCCCGATCGAGGACGGTGTCGCCGTGATCGAGAGCGGGCTCGCCGCCGGCCAGCGCGTCGTCGTCGACGGTCAATACCAGCTGCGGCCGGGGATCGCCGTCGTCGAATCGGCGCGCGCCGCGGCCGGTGCAGCGAGCGCCGCCTCCGGGCCGGGGACGAGCACCGGCAAGCTCAGTCCGCTGGCGCCGGGATCCGCAACCGCGAGCGGCGGCGAGCCGGCGAGCCCGCTCGCGACCGCCGACCGGAGTGGACGATGAACGTCTCCGCCGCTTTCATCGCGCGTCCGATCGGCACGACGCTGCTGGCGCTGGCGCTGCTCCTGGTCGGCGTCGCCGTGTTTCCGCTGCTGCCGGTGGCACCGCTGCCGCAGGTCGACTTCCCGACCATCCAGGTGTCGGCCAACCTGCCCGGCGCCAGCCCGGAAACGATGGCTTCGAATGTGGCGCAGCCGCTCGAGCGCCAGTTCTCGCTGATCGCCGGCCTGTCGCAGATGACGTCGACCAACGGCATCGGCTCGACCCAGATCACGCTGCAGTTCGAGCTCAACCGCTCGATCGACGCCGCCGCACTCGACGTCCAGGCAGCGATCAACGCAGCGACCGGCCAGCTGCCGCCGAACCTGCCCGCACCCCCGACCTATCGCAAGACCAACCCGGCCGACGCGCCGATCATGCTGCTGACGGTGCAGTCGAAGACGCTGCCGCTGATCCGGGTCAACGATTACGCCGACAACATCCTGGCGCAGCAGATCTCGCAGATCTCCGGCGTCGGTCAGGTCCGGATCGGCGGTGCGCAGAAGCCAGCGGTCCGGATCCAGATCGACCCGACCAAGATCGCCGCGCTCGGCCTGAGCCTCGAGGACGTGCGCAGCGTCGTCGCCACGATCTCGGTCAATCAGCCGAAGGGAACGGTCGACGGAGCGGCGCAAAGCTTCACCGTCTATACCAACGACCAGCTCGACAACGCGGCGCCGTGGAACGACGCGGTCCTCGCCTACCGGCACGGCGCGCCGATCCGCGTCCGCGACGTCGGCGTCGCCGTCGACGCGTCGGAGGACACGAAGGCCGCCGCCTGGGCCTATGCCGGCGCCGCCGCCCCCGACAGCGGCATCGACAACGGCCGCGGCGTCATCCTCGTCATCACCAAGGAGGCCGGCGCCAACGTCATCGAGACCGTCGACGCGATCAAGGCTGCACTGCCGCGCCTGCAGGCCTCGATCCCGCCGACCGTCAACGTGCAGATCCTGATCGACCGGACGCAGACGATCCGCGCCTCGGTGAGCGATGTCGAGCACACCCTGATGCTGACGATCGCGCTCGTCGTCCTCGTCATCTTCGTCTTCCTGCGCAGCGTGCCGGCGACGCTGATCCCGAGCCTCACCGTGCCGCTGGCCCTGACCGGCACCGCCGCGATCATGTACGTGGTCGGCTTCAGCCTCGACAACCTGTCGTTGATGGCGCTGACGATCTCGGTCGGCTTCGTCGTCGACGACGCGATCGTCATGCTCGAGAACATCTACCGCCACGTCGAGGACGGCATGCCGCCGATGGAAGCGGCGCTCCAGGGCGCAGGCGAGATCGGCTTCACGATCATCTCGATCTCGGTGTCGCTGGTCGCGGTCTTCATTCCGCTGCTGCTGATGGGTGGCATCGTCGGCCGGCTCTTCCGCGAGTTCGCCATCACCGTGACCTTGACGATCGCGGTCTCGGTGATGATCTCGCTGACCCTGACGCCGATGCTTTGCTCGCGCTTCCTGAAGAATGAGCACGGCCAGTCGCACGGCCGCCTCTACAAGCTCTTCGAGCGCGGTTTCGACGCGATGCTGGGCGGCTACAAGCGCGGCCTCAACTTCGTGCTGCGGCACCAGTTCCTGACCCTGTGCGTCTTTCTCCTGACGCTGGCCTCGACGGTCGCGCTCTTCATCGTCATCCCGAAGGGGTTCTTTCCGCAGCAGGACACCGGCTTCATCTTCGGCTCGGCGCAGGCAGCGCAAGACTCGTCCTTCGAGGCGATGAACCGGCGCATGGTCGCGCTGGCCGACGTCGTCCGCCAGGATCCCGACGTCACCGGCGTGGCGATGTTCGGCAACTCGTCGCAGTTCAACGCCGGGTTTTTCTTCATCGCCCTGCGGCCGAAGGACGAGGGGCGGACGCTGAGCGCCGACCAGGTGATCGCCCGCCTGCGCCCGAAGCTCGCGCAGGTCCAGGGCGCATCGCTGTTGATGCAGGCCGGCCAGGACATCAACGTCGGCGGCCGCCTGGCGCGGACGCAGTTCCAGTACACGATCACCGACGCCGATCTCGACCAGCTCAACGAATGGGCGCCGAAGCTGCTGGCGAAGATGCAGGACCTGCCACAGCTCACCGACGTCGCCTCCGACATCCAGAACGCGGCCAATACGGCGTCGCTGACGATCGATCGCGACCGGGCCGCGAGCCTCGGCATCTCGCCGGCAACGATCGACGCGACGATCTACGACTCGATCGGCCAGCGTCAGGTGAGCCAATACTTCACCCAGATCAACAGCTATCACGTCGTCCTCGAGGTGACGCCGGCGCTGCAGTCCGATCCGACGCTCTTCAGCAAGCTCTACATCACCTCGCCGATCACCAACCAGCAGGTGCCGCTGTCGTCCCTGGTCAAGGTCGATACGACCCGGACCGCCTACCTGACGATCAGCCACCAGAGCCAGTTCCCCGCCGTCACCCTGTCGTTCAACCTGGCCCCCGGCGTCGCGCTCGGCGAGGCGGTCGACGCGATCAACAAGGCACAGGCGCAGATGGGGCTGCCGCAGGCGCTGACCGGCTCGTTCCAGGGCACGGCCAAGGCGTTCGGCGATTCGCTGAAGTCGGAGCCTTACCTGATCGCGGCCGCGCTCATTGCCGTCTACATCGTCCTCGGCCTGCTCTACGAGAGTTATATCCATCCGCTGACGATCCTCTCGACCCTGCCCTCGGCCGGGGTCGGCGCGCTGCTGATCCTGATGGCGGGCGGCTACGACCTGACGGTGATCGCGCTGATCGGGATCATCCTGTTGATCGGCATCGTCAAGAAGAACGGCATCATGATGGTCGACTTCGCCCTGACCGCCGAGCGCGACCAGGGCATGAAGCCGCAGGAGGCGATCTACCAGGCCTGCCTGCTGCGCTTTCGCCCGATCATGATGACGACGATGTGCGCGCTGCTCAGCGGCCTGCCGCTGATGCTCGGGCACGGCGCCGGCTCGGAGCTGCGCCGACCGCTCGGCTATGCGATGGTCGGCGGCCTCGTCCTCTCGCAGGCCTTGACCCTGTTCACGACTCCGGTGGTATATCTCTACCTCGACCGGGCTCACTACTGGTACGTCGAGCGCAAGAAGGCACGCCTTGCAGGCAAGGCGGCGCGAGCCGGCGCGGCGGCGGCGCCGCCGGCGCAGGCGACGCACGGAGTGAAGCCGTGAACGCGATGGAAGCGGGGCTGCGCGATGCGCGGACCACCTTGCCGATGAAGCTGCTGATCGTCGAAGACGAGACGAAGACGGCCGAGTACCTGCAAAAGGGCTTGAGCGAGCAGGGCTGCGCGGTCGACGTCGCCTACAACGGCATCGACGGCCAGCACCTCTCGCTCGTCCACGACTACGACGTGATCGTCCTCGACGCGATGCTGCCCGGCATCGACGGCTTCTCGGTGCTGCGCGCGCTGCGCGTCGTCAAGCAGACGCCGGTCATCATGCTGACCGCGCGCGACCGGATCGAAGACCGTGTGCGCGGCCTGCAGGACGGCGCCGACGACTATCTCGTCAAGCCGTTTTCCTTCCTCGAGCTGCTCGCGCGCCTGCAGGCGCTGGCGCGACGCGGACGAAGCCAGGAGCCGTCGCAACTCAGGATCGCCAACCTGCAGGTCGACCTGATCGCGCGCAAGGCCTGGCGCGGCGGCACCCGCATCGACCTGACGGCCAAGGAGTTCGCGCTGCTCGCCGTACTGGCGCGGCGCCAGGGCGAGATCCTGTCGAAGACGGCGATCGCCGAGCTCGTCTGGGACATGAACTTCGACAGCAACACCAATGTCGTCGAGGTCGCGATCAAGCGCCTGCGCGCCAAGATCGACGGCGGCTTCGCACCTCGGCTGCTGCACACGGTACGGGGCATGGGCTACGTCATGGAATGGCGCGACGAGGAGGCGGCCGCGTCATGAGACGCTCGATCACGGCGCGCCTGGTGATCATGTTCGCGCTCGCCGCGTTCGCCACCTTCGCCCTGATCGGCGCCGCCCTTTACGTCGTCCTCGAGCGCGAGCTGATGCGCTACCAGGACGACCAGCTGCGCGCGCAGGTGCAGAACATGCAGTACTCGATCGAGCGTGTCGGAACGACCGAACGCTGGGCTCGCGTCCAGGCCAAGATGGACACCTTGACGCCGGCCAACGGGAGCGTGCGCTTCTGGGTCCTGAGCGACGACCCGCGCTTCCAGTACGGCAAGGGGCTCGGCGAGATCGCGCAGATGCGCCGCAGCGGCGTCGACACCGGCAGCATCGACATCCCGGGGCGACGCTGGCCGCTGCGCACGCTCTCGCGCGACATCGCGCCGCTCCAGGACCGGCCGGCGGTGCGACTCGTCGTCGGCATCGACTCGGCACCCTTCGCACACACGCTGCGCAACTACCTCAGCGCGCTGGCCCTGCTCTTGCTCGGCGCCGTGCTGCTCGTGATGCTGTCCGGCACCTGGATCGCGCGGGTCGGCCTGCGACCGCTCGTGCGCCTTTCCCGCGAGGCGCGGGCGTTGCAGCCAAAGACGTTGTCGCAGCGGCTGTCGCTGACCGACCTGCCGGTCGAGCTCTTCGACCTGACGACGGCCTTCAACGGCGCGCTCGATCGCCTCGAGGCGACCTACCAGCGGCTCGAGGCATTCAACGCCGACGTCGCGCACGAGCTGCGCACGCCGCTCGCCAACATCATCGGCGGCACCCAGGTCGCGCTCTCGCGTCCGCGCAGCGCCGCCCAGTTCCAGGAAACCCTGCAGTCGAACCTCGAGGAGATGGAGCGCTTGCGCTCGATCATCAACGACATGCTCTTCCTGGCCCGTGCCGACCAGGGCGAAGCCGCGACCAGCCTGATCCAGGCCTCGGTCGCCGACGAGGTGAGAAAGACGATCGATTTCTTCGAGGTCGTTCTCGATGAGATGCAGGCGAGCGTCAGCATCGAGGGTGACGTCGGCGCGCAGGCGACCCTTGAGACCGCCCTGTTCCGCCGGGCGATGTCGAATCTGCTGCAGAACGCGATCGAGCATTCGAGCCCGGGAGCGCGCCTCACCGTCCACATCGTCGAAGGTCCGGCGGCGATCTGGGTCGAGGTGTCGAACCCGGGAGCGCCGGTCGCGACGGGTCATCTGCAGCGGCTGTTCGACCGCTTCTATCGCGCCGATGCGGCCCGCCACGGCAGTGACGGACACCACGGCCACGGCCTCGGGCTCGCGATCGTCAAGGCCGTCGCGACAATGCATGGCGGCGGCGTCGGCGCCCGCAGCGAGGCCGGCGTCACGACGATCGGCTTCAGCGTGCCACGGGCCATCGCCGAAGCCACGACCTAGGCGGCTCAGCCGTGGTGGATGGCGATCGTCTTCAGCGTCGAGAAACCGTACAGCGCCTCGAAGCCCTTCTCGCGGCCGTGGCCCGAGTGCTTGACGCCGCCGAACGGCAGCTCGATGCCGCCGCCGGCGCCGTAGTTGTTGACGAACACCTGGCCGCAGCGCAGCGCCCGCGCCATCCGTAGCGCGCGGCCGCCGTCCCGGGTCCAGACGCCGGCGACGAGGCCGTACTTGGTGCCGTTGGCGATCCGGATCGCGTCGGCCTCGTCGTCGAACGCGATCAGCACCTGGACCGGGCCGAAGATCTCGTCCTGCGCGAGCACGTGATCGGGCGGGACGTCGTCGACGAGCGTCGGCCGGACGTAGTAGCCGCCCTTCGGCGCGTCGGCAACGATCGCGCCTTCGGCCGCGATGGCGAGGCCACCGTCGCGGGCGAGGCCGAGGTAGTGGTCGACGCCTTGCTTCTGCCGGCGCGAGATCACCGGGCCGAGGTCGAGATCGCTCGCCGCCGGGCCGACGCGAAGCTGCCGGTAGCGTTCGGCCATCAGCGCGCGCACGCGTTCGAACACCGGCCGCTCGACGAGGATGCGCGAGGCCGCCGAGCACGTCTGCCCGGCGTTCTGGATGCCGGCGTTGACGAGGAAGGGAAGCGCCGCGTCGAGGTCGGCATCGGCAAAGACGACCTGCGGGCTCTTGCCGCCGAGCTCGAGCGTCACCGGGACGGCGTTCTTCGCCGCCGCGATCTGCACCAGCGCGCCGGTCGCGACCGAGCCGGTGAACGAGACGTGGTCGACGCCGGGATGCGCGGCGAGCGCCGCGCCGGCCTCCTCGCCGAGCCCGGTGACGACGTTGAGCGCGCCCGGCGGCAAGCCCGCTTCGGCAGCGATGCGCGCGAACGCTAGCACCGTGAGGCACGCCTCCTCGGCCGGCTTCAGCACGCATGCGTTGCCCATCGCGAGCGCAGCGCCGACGCTACGACCGACGATCTGCATCGGGTAGTTCCACGGCACGATATGGCCGGTGACGCCGTGCGGCTCGCGCAGCGTCAGCGCGGTGTAGCCGGTCGCAAACGGCAGCGTCTGGCCGTGCACCTTGTCGCACGCGCCGGCGTAGAACTCGCAATAACGCGCCAGCGCGATCGCGTCGGCGCGGGCCTGCTTGAGCGGCTTGCCGACATCGTGCGCTTCGAGCGCCGCGAGCAGATCGACGTTGTCGAGCACCTTCTGGCCGATCCCGGCGAGGATGCGGCCGCGCTCGACGGCGCTGAGGCGCCCCCAGGCGGCGCCGTCGCGGCTGTCGAGCGCGGTGCGGGCGGCGCCGACCGCAGCGTCGATGTCGGCAGCGCCACCGCGCGCGATCCGGCAGAGCTCGCTGCCGTCCGACGGATCCTCGAGCGCGAACGTCGCCCCGGTGGTGGCGGCGCGCCACTCACCGCCGACGAGGACGCGCTCGGTGGGAAAGGGAATCGGGAACGTCGAGGCAGGCATGACGCGATCTCCGGCCGCGCGCGGGCGGCTTTGCGCCATCATAAGAACCATCGCCGACGCGCGGAGCCAGCGCCATCACCTTCTTTGTCTTCAAGCGCTTCGCGAGCCTGCTGCTGACACTCCTGGCGGCGTCGGCCGTCGTCTTCACCGTCCTCGATGTCCTGCCCGGCAACGCCGCCGAAGTGATGCTCGGCGAGAGCGCGACGCCGGAATCGGTCGCAGCGCTGTCGGCCCGGCTCGGCCTCGACCGCCCCGCCGCGGTCCGCTACGCCGACTGGATGAAGGGCCTCGCGACCGGCGATCTCGGCACCAGCATCGCCTACGACACGCCGATCGCGCAGCTCGTCGGCGAACGCCTCGTCGTCACCGCGCCGCTGGCGCTGATGGCGATGGGGCTGACGACCGCGCTCGCGTTCGGGCTCGGCCTCTTCGCTGCCGCACGCCACGGCCGCGCCGGCGACGTCGGCGTCATGAGCGCGAGCCAGGTCGGCATCGCGCTGCCGAACTTCTGGTTCGCAATCCTGCTGATCTGGCTGTTCGCGGTGAAGCTGCGCTGGTTTTCGGCCGGTGGCTTTCCCGGCTGGAGCGCCGACGCCGGCGGTGGCGCCGGGCCGGCGCTGCGGGCGCTCGTCCTGCCGGCACTCGCGCTCGCCGTCGTGCAGGCGGCGATCCTCGCCCGCATCGTCCGCTCGGCGGTGCTCGACGTCCTGCGCGAGGACTTCGTCCGCACCGCGCGCGCCAAGGGCCAGTCACCGCGCGGCGTCCTCTGGGGTCACGTGCTCAGAAACGCGATGGTCCCTGTCGTCACCGTGATGGGGCTGCAATTCGCCAACCTGCTCACCGGCACGGTCGTCATCGAGCAGGTGTTCTCGCTGCCCGGCCTCGGCAGGCTCGTCTTCCAGGCGATCGCCAACCGCGACCTGCCGGTCGTCCGCAACGTCGTCATGCTGCTCGCGGCGATGGTCGTCGTCATCAACTTCATCGTCGACGTCCTCTACGTCGTCATCGATCCGCGGCTGCGGGCGCGGGCGCGAACGACGTGAGTGGCGACGACCGACGCCAGCCGTGGCGGCACGCCAACCTGCGCGTCGGCGCGGCGCTGGTCGCGATCGTGATCGGCCTGACGCTGCTCTCGTACGTCTGGACGCCGCACTCGCCGACCGAGCTCGACATCCCGCACAAGCTGCAGCCGCCGAGCGCGTCGCACTGGCTCGGCACCGACAGCCTCGGCCGCGACATCGCGACGCTCCTCATCGTCGGCAGCCGCGTCTCGATCGCGGTGGGGCTGATCGCGGTCGGCATCGGCATCGCCTTCGGCGTCGCCCTTGGTCTGCTCGCCGCAGTGCAACGCGGCTGGGTCGAGGAGGTCGTGATGCGCCTCGCCGACTTTACGTTCGCGTTCCCGGCGCTGCTCTCGGCGATCATGCTGACCGCGATCTACGGCCCGGGGCTGGTCACCTCGATCGTCGCGATCGGCATCTTCAACATCCCGGTGTTCGCGCGCATCACGCGGGCGAGCGCGCTCGTCGTCCGCTCGCGCGAGTTCGTCACCGCCGCACGTGCGCTCGGCAAGGGCGAGTGGCAGATCACGCTCGAGCACGTGCTGCCGAACATCGCGGCGATCCTGATCGTGCAGGCGACGATCCAGTTCGCGCTCGCGATCCTCGCCGAGGCGGCGCTCAGCTACCTCGGCCTCGGCACCCAGCCGCCGACGCCGTCGTGGGGCCGCATGCTCAACGAGGCGCAGCAGCAGCTCTTCCAGGCGCCGCAGCTCGCGGTCTACCCGGGAGTCGCGATCGCGCTCACCGTGCTCGGCCTGAACCTGCTCGGCGACGGCCTGCGCGACGTCTTCGATCCGCGCCTGGTTGGTAACCGCCGCTAGCGCTCGACGCGACGGAAGAAACGTCTTCGCCCCGCGTCACGTCGGTCCGGCTTCGGCGTCGCGCCGCGCGTCGTCAGCGCTGCGCCGACGTGTGCGCGTCGGCTGCGTCCTGCGCGGCGAGCGCAGCCATCACACCGGCGACCGCGGCGCGGTGTCCTTCGAGCACCGCCGCCTGTGGCGCGCGGCTCCGGTCGACCGCAAGCGGCTGCCAGACGGCCGGCGCGATGCCGGCGAGCGTCGCGTGGCGGCGGATCGCCTCGACCGACGGTCCGCTCAATCTGCCGCCGCTGCCCTCGACCCGCGCCGCTTCGCCACCGACGCTCGCGCCGAGCAGGAACAGGTGGCCGTCGATCGCCGTCTGGCGCGCCTCGACGCGGCGCGCAAGCCCGCTCTCGTCGGCCTCGAAGCGATCCTGGAGGCGAACGAAATCGGTCAGCGTTCGCGACGGCAGCGCGGCGACGCCGCCGTCGTCGATGCCGAGGCGGCGCGCCTGCTCGCGCGCGACCGCGACGTGCGCGTCGGCGATCGCTTTCGCCCTTGCCTGCACCGGAGGATCCGACATCGCGAACGAGCCGGCGAGCTCGCTTGCCCAGCCGATCTCGTAGCCGAGCCGGAACGCGCCGAGGCGATGACCCGCCGGCAATGCGGCGGCCGGCGTCCGCGACCGCGCCGCGACCGCCGCCGCCTCGGCGGCAAGGCGGTCGTCGGCGGCGGCGCTGCGGGTGCTCGCCAGCAAGCGGTCGGTGCCGGTGAGGTCGAACAGGGCGAGCTCGATGCGCTCGAGGACGACAAACGCCAGCGCCGCCGCCGCTGAATAGGCGAGGACGCGCCGGCTTTCACTCCAGCGATCGGACCAGGGGCTCATGGCATGCCGCTTCCACGCTATCGTAGCCACGCAGCCGGAGCCGATCGATGCTGGGTGGCGAGCTCTCGTTCCATTTCCTGAACGTGATGCTGATGACGGCGCTGCTCGCGCCGCTCGTCCTCTGGCGCTATCGCCGCGCCGTGCTCGCCGGTATGCAGCTCAGGCTCGGTGCGGCGCTGCCGCTGGCGCCGCCGCTCGGCGCGCGTCCGCGGCCAACCGAGCATGCGATCGGCGCCGACGCGAAGCTGGCGTGGGAGGCGCGCATGCGCCGCCGCATCTTCGCCGCCACTGTCGGCGCGGCGTTCGTACCGGCGCTCGTCCTCGCCGCGCACGACGCGATCCGCGACGAAATGCCGCTCACGGCGGCCAACCTCTGGCTCCTGGCCGGGCCGGCAATGCTGATGGCGGTGCCGATGGTGGGCGTCCTCGCGGCGCTTCCGCTCTGGCGAACGGTCGCGCTCGGCGTTGCGACCGCGTGCGCCTTCGCAGCGGTGCTGGTCGTGCTCTCGATGCTGCAGCGCGCCGCCCTCGGCAAGACGCCGTCGCTCGATCAGCTCTACAACTTCATCGTCTTCCTGCAATACGCCGGCTTGATGCTCTGGCTGCCGCTCGTTCTCGCCGCAGCGCTCGGCGCGCGCCGGGTGCGTGGCGTCGCTCCCTTCGTCTTCGCCGGGCTGCTCGTCTTCGCGCTCGCGCCCCTGCTCGGGATTCGGGTCACGCAGGCGCTCGGCGGCATGGCGTGGAGCGCCGGCTGGGTGCTCGAGGGCGGCCTCCATGTCGGCGAGATCGTCCTGGCGCTGCCGGTCGGCCTCGTCGCGTGGTGGCGGCTGAAGGCGCTGGCACGGGGCTACGAGGCCAAGCACTTCTCCGACGCGCAGCTGCTCGCGCACAGCTGGTGGCTGATGTTCATCGCCGTCCATGCCGTCGAGCAGGTGAGCGAGCATCCGGGCACCGCGGCGCTGCTGCAGATCGTCGCGGTCGACGCCGTCGTCTACCTGCTGTTCCCGTTCCTGCTTTCGCGCGCGCTCGCGTGGGCGTGGCGCGGCCTGCCAGGGCCGCCGCACCGGATGCTGCTCGTGTTGCGCGTCTTCGGCGACCGCGCACGCACCGGGGCCCTGTTCGAGCAGATCGCGTCGCGCTGGCAGCGCTTCGGCCCGGTGACGACGATCGCCGCGCCCGACGCTGCCGCCGACACCGTCGATCCGGGCGACCTGCTGCGCTTCGCGACGGGCCGCATTGCCGCGGGCTTCGTCGCTTCGAAGGACGATCTCGTGCGGCAGCTCGCGACGATCGACGTCGAGCCCGATCGCGACGGCCGCTATCGCATCCACGAGTTCTGCTGCCGCGACGACACCTGGCAGGCGACCGTCGTCGCGCTGATGGTGCGCGCCGATGCGATCGTGATGGACTTGCGCGGTTTCACCGCCGCGCGGCACGGCGCCGAGTTCGAGCTCGAGCAGCTCGCCGCGCGGGCGAGCGCCGATCGCGTCGTCCTCATCGTCGATGCCAGCACCGACCGCGCGAGAATCGCGCGCGCACTGCCGCAAGGCGCGATGCCGACGGCGGCGGTCGAAGTGCGCCGCCGCAGCGCGCGCCAGGCCAACGTCGCGTTCACGGCGCTGCTCGCTGCCGCCGCGTAAAGCGTCGGCCCTCGGCGATGCTTTCGCGCAAGCCCTCTCGCCTCTGTCATCGGAGTCCCGCATGAAGACCGCCACCGATCTCGCCGACTGCACAGCGCTGACCTTGCTCGCCCTGTATCGCAGCGGCGACGCATCGCCGGTCGATGCGACGCGCGCCGTTCTCGACCGCATCGAGCGGCTCGACCCGGTCCTGAACGCGTTCTGCCATCTCGCTCCCGAGCAGGCGCTCGCGTCGGCGCGTGCGAGCGAGGAGCGCTGGCGCCGACGGGCGCCGTGCGGCGAGCTCGATGGCGTCCCGGTCTCGGTGAAGGACCTGATCCTCGCTGCCGGCTGGCCGACGCTGCGCGGCTCGCGAACCGTCGATCCGAACGGGCCGTGGGACGTCGACGCGCCGGCAACGGCACGCCTGCGCGAAGCGGGCGCGGTGCTCCTCGGCAAGACGACGACGCCCGAGTTCGGCTGCAAGGGCGAGACCAATTCGCCGCTCACCGGCATCACGCGCAACCCGTGGAATCCGGCCAGGACGCCGGGCGGCTCGTCGGGCGGGACCGCAGCAGCCGTCGCTGCCGGCCTCGGGCCGCTTTCGGTCGGCACCGACGGCGCCGGCAGCGTCCGCATCCCGGCCGCGTTCTGCGGCAACTTCGGTTTGAAGCCGAGCTTCGGCCGCGTCCCGGCGTATCCGCTCTCGCCGATGGGGACCGTCGCCCACCTCGGCCCGCACACGATGAGCGTTGCCGACGCGGCGCTGATGATGAACGTGCTCAAGCGCCCCGACGCACGCGACTGGACGTCGCTGCCGCCCGACCCGAGCGACTGCACGGTCGGCCTCGGCGACGGCGTGCAGGGCCTGCGCATCGCGTTCTCACCGACGCTCGGCTACGCCAAGGTCGACCGCGAAGTCGCTGCCGCGGTCGCTGCCGCGATGGTGCAGATCGAGGCCCTCGGCGCGCACGTCGAAGCTGTCGACCCCGGCTTCGACGATCCGCTGGAGATCACGACCGGGCTCTGGTTCGCCGGCGCGCATTCGCTCTGGGCCGGGCTCACGACGGCGCAGCACGAGCTCACCGATCCCGACTTTCGCGCCGAGGCCGAGCTCGGCAGGGCCTTCAGCGCGCTCGACCTGCAGCGCCTGCACCTTCGCCGCGGCGCGCTCGGCTCGCACATGCGCCAGTTCATGCAACGCTGGGACCTGCTCGCGACGCCCGCGGTCGCGGTGCCGGCGTTCGACGCCAGGGCGGCCGGGCACTCGCCGATGAATCCCGAGTCGATGCTCGGCTGGACGCCGTTCAGCTATCCGTTCAACCTGACGCAGCAGCCGGCGTGCACGATCCCGTGCGGCCTGACCAGAGAGGGCCTGCCGATCGGCCTGCAGCTGGTCGGGCCGATGTTCGGCGACGCGCTCGTCCTGCGCGCCGCACGCGCCTACGAGAACGTGCGGCCGATCCCGCGGCCCGACGTCGCGGCGCTGCGCAAGCCCTGATCGTCAGCGGATCGCCGGCGCGATCTCGCGGCCGAGAAAGTCGTACACGGTCCGCACGAGCGGATTGGAGCGGATCTCGCGGTGCACCGCGAGCCAGCACGGCAACGTGCCAGTGATCAGCCCCGGCAGCACCGCCACCACGCCCGGCCAATGGCGCAGGTTGTAGCGGGCGACGAAGCCGATGCCCGCGCCCTCGGCGACGAGCCTGCCGTAGGCGACCTGGTCGTCGGTGCGCAAGGCGAAGTCGGCGGGTGCGAGCGCGACGCCCATGCGCGCGGCGCCGCGCACGATCGTGTCGTCGCGGTCGTAGCCGATCAGCCGATGCGCGCCGAGATCGGCGAGGCTCCGCAGCGGCGGCGCTTTGGCGAGATACGCGGTATGCGCGGCGGCGACGATCTCGATCTCGCCGAGCTTCTTCGCAACCAGGGACGACTGCGCGGGCCGGACCATGCGGACGGCGATGTCGGCTTCGCGGCGCAGCAGGTTGGTGAGCTCGTTGGAGGCGACGAGCTCGACCTCGATCTTCGGGTGGGCGCGCTGGAGCCGCGCGAGCACCGCCGGCAGCAACCAACTCGCGGCGACCTGGCTCGTCGTCACGCGGACGACGCCGCGCGTCGCCGATCGTTCGCCGGCGAGGCCGCGGCCGACCGCGAGCGCCGCGTCTTCCATTCGCCGTGCCGGGGCGGCGATCGCCAACGCCGCTGCGGTCGGCGTGACGCCGCGACCGGTGCGCTCGAACAACGGCGCGCCGAGCTGAGCCTCGAGCTCGGCGACGTGTCGGCTGACCGTCGGCTGCTGGGCGCCGAGGCGCTTCGCGGCTGCCGTCACGCTGCCGGCGTCGAGGACGGCGAGGAAGCTGCGCACCAAGGCCCAGTCGAAGCGATCGGTTCCGATTGCCATGCAAAAGTGTATGACTTACATGCCGAGACCGGTATGTCGATCGATGCCGTTACGAAGCAGACTTCACTCCGTCCCGCAACCCTTCGACTGAGCCACCGCCATGACATCCGCCCCTGATCGCACCGTCCTCATCCTCGGCGCCAACGGCCGCCTCGGCCTCGCCACCGCGCAAGCCTTCACCGCCGCCGGCTGGCGCGTCCTCGCCCAGGTCCGCCGCGACGCGGCGCCTGGCATGCCGGCTGTTGCCGAGCTCGTCCGTGCCTCACTCGCGTCGCTGGCAGCGGGCGATGCCCTCGCCGTCCTGCCGCGCGCGAGCGTCGTCGTCCACGCGGTCAATCCGCTCTACACGCAATGGAACGAGGCGATGCCGGCTGCTCTCGCCGGCATGACGATCGCCGAGCGTCTCGGCGCGCGCTTCATGCTGCCGGGCAATGTCTACAACTTCGGCGCCGCGATGCCGGCACTGCTCGACGAGACGACGCCGCAGCGGCCAACGACCGAGAAGGGCGAGATTCGCGCCGCGATGGAACGCGAGCTCGAATCGCGCGCCAGCGCCGGTCGGCTGCGCGCGACGGTGATCACTGCGGGCGATTTCTTCGGCGCCGGCAGCGGCAGCTGGCTCGACCAGGTCGTCGTCCGCGCGATCGCGCGCGGCAAGCTCGTCTATCCGGGCGACCCGGCGCTCGTCCATGCCTGGGCCTACTTGCCCGATCTGGCGCGCGCGTTCGTCGCGATGGCCGGCGTCGCTGATCTGGCGCCGTTCGAGCGCTTCGCCTTCGCCGGCCATTCGATGACCGGCACCACGTTTGTCGCCGCGCTCGAGCGCGCAGCGGGCTCGCTCGGCTTGGCGCCGGCGCGTGGCTGGCGCCACGCGCGCATGCCGTGGCCGCTCGTGCGCATCGCAGGGCTCGCGATGCCGCTCTGGCGCGAGCTGGCGAAGATGTCGTATCTCTGGCGCGTCGCGCACGCGCTCGACGGCAGCAGGCTCGCAGCACGCTGCCCTGCGCTGGCCACCACGCCGCTCGATCTGGCGCTGCGCGAGAGCCTGCTCGCGCTCGGGCTCGCTCGCATCGGCGCACCGGGGCCGGCGCTCGCGACGCGCTGAACCACCGCGTTCCGGGGGGCGCGATGGGCACGACGCGTGCTCCGGATGCGAGGTTCGCGTTTGGGTCATCATCGACGGTGCCGAAACCGTTCCGGCGCCGATCCGAGGGTCGGCCGACAAGACATCGAGATGACCCCAGCCGAGATCGACCGAGTGTTCGGGCGTGGTCGCCTGAGGATGACGACTGCCGAGCACGTCGAGGTCTTCCGCGAGGAAGCGCGAAGCGACGAGGAGCGGCGCTACACCAAGCGCTTCCTCGCGACGGCGAGCGGCGACTTCCGTCCGTGGACCGAGCGTGAATGGCGGCTCCTCGACCGTCTCGGTGCGCGCGGCGACGCCGCGGTCGCCAAGGTCGTCCGCTTTTTTCCCGCTGACGACAGCGGCATGGCGCGGCTGCAGACGCGCGACGCCGGCGCGACCGTCGACCAGTGGGCAGCGCTCGTACCGCTGCGGCGCACGGCGCCGGTCCTGCCCTATGTCTTCGGCGACTGCGCCAACTGGTGGGCGCTGGCGCGCCAATGCCTGATCGCGCTCGATCCCTTGCACGCGCTCGGCTTTGTCCATCTCGACTTCAAGGGCGACAACGTCTGCATCCCGTACAAGCCGGCGCAGGCGACAGCGCCGGCTGCCGGCCAGCCGCTCGCGCCCGACTTCGACGCGCTCGCGCTGATCGACGTCGCCTTCTCGCTTCTTCCGGGAATCGATCTGCCGGGCCCGCTGCCGCTGGCGCGCGAGCCGGGCTACGAATACCAGTCGCCGCGGCTGGTCGACGCGCTCACCGAAGGGCGGCGCGGCAATCTTGCACCGACGCTCGAACTCGACTGGCGCTGCGACCTGTTCAGCCTGGCCGCGATCCTCTGGCGCTACCTGCCCGAGCTCGACGGCGCTGGCGGGACCGGCTGGACCAGCCAGCGTCATGCCTCGGCGACCAGCTTCGTTCGCCAGCTGCTCAAGGTCCATGGCGAGCCGCTGCCGGCCGCGCGGCCGCACCGTGCGCTGATCGGCCAGGCAGCGCTCCACCTCGCCGAGCCGCAGCTCGCCGCAGCGCTGCAGCTCGGCAGTTCCTTCGATCCGGAGCGCGCCTGGCCGCACGGTGCCGAAGCGATGCCGCTGACGCGCGTCGTCCCCACGGGCGCGGCACGCGCGACCGCCACGGTGCGAGCGGAGCGGACACGGCGACGCGAGCCGACGGTGGCAGAGCCGCTCGACTCCGCGACCGAGCCGTTCGTCGACTTGCCGCTCGACGTTCATTTCGACGCGCCGCCGGACGAGCGCCGCGACGCTGGCCTGGATGTCTCGCTCGATGCGTTGGTCGCCGAGGCGATGGCCACTCCGATCATCGCCGCGGGTCGGGAACCGACGGCACCTCGGGCGCCTTCCGCGCCTTCCGCGCTGACCGCCGCGATCTGCGGCAATCTGCCGACAGCCGAGGCAGCGCCGCCGGCGCCGCCGCGTGAAGTGCCAGCACCGCCGATCACGGCGAAGGCGACGACTGCAGAAGCGCAGGTCGAAAGCCCGACGCCCGTGCCCACGCCAGTGCGCACGACGGCGCCGATGCCTGGCACCGCGCCAGTGCCGTTACCGCCGCCGTCGTCCGCGCCGCCAATCGCGGCGGCCCGCACCACGAATGCGGCGACCAGAGTCGACGCTTCGGCGACGACGACGGCAGCGGCCGCACCGAAGCCACCCTTGCGCGTCGTACCGACCTCTCCTGCCGGCGAAGCGCCACTTCGCCGGCAGGAGCCCGACGCGAAGGTCCCGCCGCGACCGCCGTCGACGCCGGTGCCGATCCTCGCCGCCGCCGGCGTCGGCGCGTTGCTCGTCGCGCTGGCCGCGTGGTGGGCGCTCGACGGCCGGGCGATGTTCGATCGCATCGCGCAGCGAAGCGCAGCGCCGGCGGCGTCGGCGTCGCTCGGTTCGCCGGACAGGCCGGCGACAGCGGTGCCGCCATCGGCCGGCAACAACGCGTCGGTCGAACCGTCGACAGCCACCGCCGTGACCGAACCCGCCGCCGAGCCGGAGACGGCGCCGACGTTCGCGAGTGCGCCGCTGGTGGCCGCATCGAACCCTGGGCCGACCCAGGCGACCGCCGTCGCGCCTGCCGAGGCGAGCGCGTCACGCGCCGATGCGGCACCGACGCCGGCCGCCCGCCCCGACGAATTCGAAGCGACCGCCGCCGACTGGATGAACACCCTCGTGCCGCGGATTGCGAAGTCGGCCGAGCGCAAACTCGCACCTGCGCTCGGGGCCGCCGCCAAGTCGCCGGAACTGCGCCGGCGCAGCGAGGTCCGCGCCGCGGTCGAGAAGGCGCGCGCATCGACCGCTGCTGCGCCCGACGTGTCGGTGCATGCGGACGAGGCGAGCACGCTCAACGAAGCAGCCCGCGTCGCATACGCGCGCGACAACAGCGTCGTCGATGCGGTCCGCCTGCAGACGCAGGCGTTCGGCGCCAATCCGCTCGACGCCGAGGTCGTCGGCAACCTGGCCCTGCTGCGACTGAAGGAGGCGCCGCCTCAGCCGGAGGCAGCGCGCCAGCTCGCACTGCACGCGCTGACGCTGAAGGACGAGCGCTTCCCGACCGGACGCATCGACGACTGGACGACGCTCGCGATCGCGAACGGATTGACTGGCCGCGACAAGGACGCCCGCAACGCCTGGTTCGTCTCGATGGCACTCGCCAGCGACCCGCAGCGCCAGTGCAACGCCGCGATCGGCGCTCAGGCGACCTACGGCGACCGGCTGCGTCCCTCGGTGCAGCCGATGCTGCAGCGCGCGCGCTCGTCGGCCGCGTACGGTCGCTGTGAGGTGCCGCAGGCGGGTCCGTCGACGAAGCCGGCGAGCAAACCCGCCGGCAAGAACGCCAAGAGCAAGATCTCGCAGAAGCCTCGGCGTCCGATCGCATAGCGGGCCCGCTTCGGCGAACGTGGCCATCGCAAGGTGGGCCCTCAGCATGCTCTGCCGGCCCGCCGCAGCCACCGAGGTCCGGGCCCCTGTCAGCGGCGAGGCTTCCACTACAGTTCCGCACTGACCACGGCCGCCCGGACGTGGCGATTCCGCGAGCGCACCCTCAGGAGAGACCCGCATGCGTACCGAGATGCGACTGATCGCCGCCCTGGCGCTTGCCGCCGTCGCCTGGACGGCCGCCGGCCCTGCTGCCGCGCAGGCGAGGAAGGACAGCGTCGTCCTCGGCATGGTGCTCGAGCCCGCTCCCGGGCTCGATCCGACGACGGCGGCCGCAGCCGCGATCGGCGAGGTCGTCCACATGAGCGTCCTCGAGGGGCTAACGAAGATCAACATGGACGGCAAGGTCACGCCGCTGCTCGCCGAGAGCTGGTCGACCGACCCCGACGGCCGCGTCTACACGTTCAAGCTGAGGAAGAACGTCAAGTTCCACGACGGCGAGGCGTTCGACTCGAGCGACGTCAAGTTCAGCTTCGAGCGCGCCAAGGCGCCAGGCTCGACCAACAAGGCGAAGAAGGCGGTGTTCGACAACATCAGCCGCATCGACACCCCCGACCCCTCCACGGTGATCGTCGTCCTCAACAATGCCGACGGCAACTTCCTGTTCCGGATGGGCGAGAACACCGCTGTCATCCTCGATCCGAAGAGCGCGCCGGCGACCGCGACCAAGCCGATCGGAACCGGGCCCTTCAAGTTCGACTCCTGGGCCAAGGGCTCGTCGATCACGCTGGTCAAGAACGAGCAGTTCCGCGACGCCGGCGCGATCAGGATGAAGAAGGTGACGTTTCGCTTCATCAACGACCCGGCGGCGCAGGTCGCGGCGCTCCTCGCCGGCGACATCGACGGCATGCCGCGCTTCGGCGCACTCGAGTCGCTGAAGCAGTTCCAGAACGATCCGCGCTTCTCGGTCACCGTCGGCGGCACCGAGGGCAAGACGATCATGACGATCAACAACAAGAGAAAGCCCTTCGACGACGTCCGCGTCCGCCGCGCGCTCGCCGCGGCGATCGACCGCAAGGCGGTCATCGACGGCGCGCAGGAAGGCTACGGCACGCCGATCGGCAGCCACATGGTGCCGAGCGACGCCGGCTACGTCGACCTCACCGGCGTCAATCCGTACGACCCGGAAAAGGCCAAGGCGCTGCTCAAGGAAGCCGGCGTGCAGCTGCCGCTCAACGTCACGCTGACGCTGCCGCCGCCGGCGTATGCAAGAAAGGGCGGCGAGATCATCGCCGCGGAGCTGGCCAAGGTCGGCGTCGTCGCCAAGATCGAGAACGTCGAATGGGCGCAGTGGCTGTCGGGCGCGTTCAAGGGCAATTTCGACCTGACGGTGATCTCCCACGTCGAGCCGCTCGACTTCGACCGCTACGCCGATCCGAGCTACTACTACGGCTACGACTCGAAGGCCTACAAGGACCTGTTCGCGGCCTACAACTCGACCGCCGACACCAAGGGCCGGATGAAGGTGCTCGGCGACATCCAGCGCCAGCTCGCGACCGACTGCGTCAACGTCTACCTGTTCCAGCTGCCGCAGTTCGCGGTCGCGAACAAGCATCTCAAGGGGCTCTGGAGCAGCTCGCCGATCTTCGCCAACGACCTCGGCGCGCTGAGCTGGCAGTAACGGCGACGTCCGTTTGCCGTTCGCGAGCCGCAACGTTCCAGCCCCGATGACGGCCCTGCACGACCTCAGCGCCGTCGAGCTGCTGGCGCGCTATCGCGACCGCTCGCTGTCTCCGGTCGAGGCAACCCGCGCCGTGCTCGATCGCATCGCCGCCTGGGAGCCGCAGCTGCACGCGACCTACGCCCTCGACGGCGACGCCGCACTCGCCGCGGCACGCGTCTCGGAAGCGCGGTGGCTGCGCCACCTCGGCGCCGGCGAGAACATCGGCGCGCTCGAAGGCGTGCCGGCGATGATCAAGGAGAACATCGCCACCGCCGGCACACCGGTGCCGCTCGGCACCGGCGCCACCGAGCTCGTTCCGGCGCCGCGCGACGCGCCGCCAGCGGCGCGATTGCGCGAAGCCGGCGCCGTCATCCTCGGCAAGACGACGATGCCCGACTACGGCATGCTGTCGTCGGGTCTGTCGAGCTTCCACGGCCTGACGCGAAACCCGTGGGACGTGAGCAGCAACCCCGGCGGCAGCAGCGCTGGCGCCGCGGCCGGCGTCGCCGCCGGCTACGGGCCGCTGCACCTGGGCACCGACATCGGCGGTTCGGTGCGCCTGCCCGCCGGCTGGTGCGGCATCTTCGCGTTGAAGCCGAGCCTCGGCCGGATCCCGATCGACCCGCCGTATGCCGGCCGCGTCGCCGGGCCGATGACACGCACGGTCGCCGACGCGGCACTCCTGATGGGAGTCCTCGCCCAGCCCGACGACCGCGACACGATGAGCCTGCCGCCGCAGACGATCGAATGGCAGCGGCTCGAGCGCGACGTTGCCGGCCTGCGCATCGGCGTGATGATGGACGCCGGCGTCGGCCTGCCGGTCGATGCCGAGGTCGCCGAGGCGGTCGACGCCGCGGCCAAGCGCTTCGAGGCGGCGGGCGCTCGCATCGAGCGCGTCGCGCCGATCCTGACGCGAACGATGTTCGATGGCATGGACGACTTCTGGCGCATGCGTGCCTGGCTCGACATCTCGGCGCTGCGCGAGGAGCGGCGCGCACGTATCCTGCCGTTCATCGTCGAGTGGGCACGGCGCGGCGCGACGCTCTCGGGCGAGCGCGTCTTTCGCGGCTACAGCCAGATGGCGGCGATGCGCGACGCCGCCGTCGCCGCCTGCCGGCCGTACGATGTCGTCCTCTCGCCGACCTCGCCGATCGCGAGCTACGCCGCCGAACTGCCGAGCCCGACCAACGATCCCGAGCGGCCGTTCGAGCACATCGCCTTCACGCTGCCGTACAACATGAGCGAACAACCGGCGGCGAGCATCGATTGCGGTCGCACGCGCGCGGGCCTGCCGATCGGGCTGCAGATCGTCGGCCATCGCCACGACGACCTCACGGTGCTGCAGGTCGCACGCGCGTGGGAGATGCTGCGCCCGCCGGCGCCTGCGTGGCCCGAGCCGCCGAAGAGCTGACGCTCGCGGCGTTCGCCATCATGCGGCGCGATCCGCGCGGGCTCCCGGTCTCGACCGCTTCGGCGGCGGCGCTCGCGGCGAGCGAACGCGCGCTCTGGCGAATGATGTCGTTCTACGGCACTCCGATCGACGACTGCGACGTCGCGATCGCCGCCGATCCCGTCTGGCCGTTGCCGCGGCTGATGAAGGCGGGCTTCCTGCTCAGCCTCACCGAGCCCTCGCTCGCCGCGGACGCGCGCGCGCTGCTCGCCGAAGTGCCGACCTCGGGCGCCGCCAGCGGCAACGCGCGCGAGCGCGCGCACCGCGGCGCGCTCGACCACCTCGCCGCCGGCGACTGGGCCGGCGCCGGCGCCGTCTGGAGCGAGATCCTGCGCGAGCATCGGCATGACGCGCTGGCGCTGCAGTGGGCCCACCTGTTCGATTTCTATCGCGGCGACGCGGCGCAGCTCGCCGGCCGCGTCGCTCCGCTCATTGGCGACTGGCCCAACGACGATCCGCTTCACCCCTGCGTCCTCGCGCTGCACGCGTTCGGGCTCGAAGAGGCGGGCCACTACGCAGAAGCGGAGACCACAGGGCGGCGCGCTCTCGACGCCGATGCGCGGGTGCCGTGGGCGATCCACGCCGTCGCCCATGTCATGGAAATGCAGGGCCGTCACGACGAAGGCAGCGCCTGGATGGCGGCGCGGCGCGCGCACTGGGGCGCCCGCGAGCCCGCCGCAGACGGCAGCGGCCCGAATGGCTTCGCCGGCCATCTCGGCTGGCATGAAGCGTTGTTCGCGCTCGAAACGCTCGCGCTGCCGCGCGCGCTCGCGCTGTTCGACGACTATCTCGACGCGAACCGGATCGAGGTCACGCTCCAGCGCGTCGACGCCGCCTCGCTGCTCTGGCGGATCGAGCTCGTCGGCGGTGAGGTCGGTCCGCGTTGGCAGTCGCTCCTCGCCGGCTGGCCACTCGGCGCCGCCGCCGCCGGGCACTCTCTCTTCAACGACGCGCACGCGACGATGGCGCTCGTCGGCGCGGGCGAGCTCGCCCGCGCGCGCGAATGGGTCGCGATGTCGCTCATCCGCACCGAACACGACGATGGCTGGAACGGCACCGTCGCGCGCGCGATCGGCGCACCGCTGCTGCGCGGCCTGCTCGCGTTCGGCGAGCGCGAGTTCGATCGCGCGACCGAGCTCCTCGCCTCGATCCACGCGGCCCTCGGCCCGTTGGGCGGCAGCCGTGCGCAGCGCGACGTCATCGACCAGACATTGCTCGCCGCCGCCGCGCGGGGCCATGACAAGAGCGTCGGCCGGGCCCTCCTCGACCAGCGCCGGCGCGCCAAGCCGACGACGCCGCTGACCGCGTATTGGAGCCGTGCCTGACTATGTGACGCGATGACCGTTCGCGCGGTCAATTGCTTTCAATTGCTTACGTCGCCAGCCGCCCGCACGCGCGTCGCCCGCTGCAAACTGTTCGTCCCGTCGAGCGTCGGCATCCAGCACGACGCTTCCTCTCTGCAACCGACCGGGGGCTGCGTCCTCCGATTTCAGTCGAAGGGATTTCCATGCTTCGCAACCTCCTCGTCGCGGCGCTCGTCTGTCCGCTGGCCGCCCTCGCCCTCGCGCACGACAAGGACACGACAAGTCCTTTCGACCCCAGCGTCGAGGACCTGACGCTCGATCGCGGCGGGCCGCCGATGCTCGGCATCCACTGGGCACGCGAGCACGCGGCGAACCACGCGCGGCCGTCCAAGAGCCCGCTGATGACCTACCACGGTGGCAAGATCATGACGACTGCCGTGACGCAGGCGATCTTCTGGGGACCAAGCTGGGCGAGCTACAACGGCGACAAGGTCACTGGCCTCGATCTTTGGTATGACGGACACGGTGGCTCGAACTACGCGAAGACGTCCGACGAGTACACCGGGTCGAACGGCCAAGTCGGGTCGACGACCACGAATATCGGGCACGCGATCGATAGCTCGACGGCGAGCGGCGGCAACAACACTTCAGTGATCCTTGCCGAGGTCTGCAAGGTGGTGCAGAGCCCCGAGCCGAACGGCAACGGCTACTACGCTGTCTACTCCGAGGTGAAGCGCGGCGGCGCTCAATACTGCGCCTACCACAGTGCCGGAACCTGCCACGGCATCGCCGTCCAGTTCGCGTTCTTCTTCAACCTCGACGGCGACTCGGGCTGCGATCCGCAGGACGCGTCGGGGCAGCATTCGCAAGGGCTCGCGGCGCTCGCCAACGTCAGCGGGCACGAGCTGTCCGAAGCGCGCTCGGACCCGGCGTCGCCGGGCGCCTGGTACGACGGCCAGGGGGCCGAGAACGGCGACAAGTGCGCATGGACCTTCGGCGCGCCGCTCGTCGCATTCCCGAACGGCACACAGTGGAAGCTGCAAGGCGAGTGGTCGAACGCCGCGTACAACGCCGGCACCGGCTATCCGAACTCGTCGGGACAGCGGGGCTGCCTCTCGGGCAAGTGATCGGCCAGCGCAGCGGCGCGACAATTGCGCCATGGGCAGGTCGCTACTCGCCGTCGTCCTCTTCGCGCTGACGCTCGCCACGTCGGCGCAAAGCCGACTGCCGCCCGGCGTCGACGGCGGCACGGGCGGTCCGATGGCGACGCGCAGCGTCGCGCATTACCTCGAGCTCGAACTCGCGCTCGCAGGGGCGCTGCAGGAGCGACGGCGCGATGCCCTCATGCCGATGCTCGCGCCCGACTTCGAGACCCGCTCGGCGCAGGCGCTCGACGCGGTCGCCGGTGTCGAAGGGCTCGTCGCGCAGGTGCTCCCTGGCACGGCGGCACCGCGCGTGCGCGACCTCGCGGTGCGCGAGGTCGGCGACGTCGCCGTCGTCAGCTTCCTTCTCGATCGCACGCCGCACAGCCCGCACGCAACGCTCTACGTGATCGACGTCTGGCAGCAGCAGACGGGCAAGCTCGTGGCGCGCTACATCTCCGAACCGGTGCGACCGCTGCCGATGCCGACGCGGCCGCGCGGGCGCGAGTAGACCCGAGGAGAATGCGATCGAGCGCGATCGAGCCGCCGCGCGTTAGACGAAAGGCGGCCGCAACTCCTCCGTCGCGAACGCACGTTGCACCGCCGGCCGGGCGAGCATGCGCTCGAGCCAGGGCTGCAGATGCGGCCGCGCCCGCGCCGGCCGGTCGAAGCCTCGTGTCCAGCGGCAGAGCACGGACGCGTACGGGTCGGCGATGCTGAAGCTCGTACCGAGCAGCCACGGACCGCCATGGCGTGCGAACTCGGCGTCGAGCTGGTCGAGCAGGCCGCCGACGGCCGCTTCGGCCCTCGCCTTGACGACTGCGGCGCCGGCAGCATCGCCCACCCAACGGTCGGGATAGAAGTACAGCGAGAGCGCCGGCTGCACGGTGTTCGCCAGCCACGCGACCCACTTGTACGCGTTCGCTCGCTCGCGCGTGGCGAACGGCGGCAGCAGCCCCACGGCAGAGTGCACGTCGGCGAGATGGATGCAGATCGCCGCCGTTTCGTAGAGGACAAGCGGGGCGCCGTCGGCGCCGGTCGAGGCGTCGTCGACCAGCACCGGGATGAGACCGTTGGGGTTGAGCGCAAGATACGCGGGCGACTTGTGCGCCGCCTGCGCACGATCGACGTAGGCGAGGACGAAGGGGACGCCGATCTCCTCGAGCACGATGTGGACGATGAGGCTCGCGTTGCCTGGAAAATAGTGCAGCTTCAGCATGGCGGCCGGATGCGGGCGAAGACCGCATTGTGATGACCCGCAGGCAACGAGGAGGCCTCGGCGATGACGACGAACCCAGTTCCGACGACGCGCAGCACGATGATGCCCGCGCTTCGCTACCGCGACGGTGCCGCCGCGATCGAGTGGCTCTGCCGCGGGATCGGCTTCGAGAAGCATCTCGTCGTCCCCGGCCCTGGGCAGACGATCGCGCACGCCGAGCTCACGCTCGGCGGCGGCATGGTCATGCTCGGCTCGGTCGAGAACGGATCGGCGTACGGACCGCGCATCCGCCAGCCCGACGAGATCGGCGGCTTCGAGACGCAGAGCGCCTACGTCGTCGTCGCCGATGCCGACGCCGTGTGCGCGCGGGCGCGCGCCGAGGGCTGGACGATCGTGATCGACATCCACGACGAGGACTATGGTGGGCGCGGCTTTAGCTGCCTCGATCCGGAGGACCGGCTCTGGAACGTCGGCACCTTCGATCCCTGGGCGAGCGCGCACTGACGGCGATCGCGCCGCCGTCGCGTGCCTTCGCGCTACGTTGCCAGCGCGAGATAGCTCTGGAACACGCCGACGTGGACGAACGCCGCATCGGCCGCGTTCGGCCACAGCTCGGCGGCGGCGAAGCGGACGTCGTAGGTCGGCTCGTCGGCGGCGGCAACGCCGTGCGCGGCGGCGTCGGGGAACGGATACGGTGGTGACTCGCCGACGACGACACCACTCTTGCCGCGGATGTAGGCCGGCATGCGGACGTGACCGGGGACGTGGTCGTTGCGGACCACGACGCGGTCGCCGAGCCGAAAGCGCGCTCCCGCGTCGACGTTCGAGCGCCCCGGCGCGCTCGGCGACGAGAGCGGGAACGCACCGTCGGCGCGCCGCTCGAGCTCGTCGCGGCTGACGAGGCCTTTTTCGACCAGCAGTGTCGCCAGGCTCGTCAGCGAGCGCTCGTAGTAGCTTGCCGAGAGGTAGTGCCTCGGCTCCATCCGCTCGATCGCATGGCGGTACTCGTCCATGTTGAAGATACCCGCCTTGACCGCGAGCGAGTAGAGCGCGTTAACGCGCTTTTCCCAGGCGTCGTGGAACGCCGCCGCGGTCGGCGAATGGCGGACCGCGCCGAACCCCTGCCTGCCGCCGAGGTCGTGGATGCCGTCCATCACGCAGTCGGCGGCGCGATGCCGGCGACGCCGATCATCGAATCCTTGGTGACGAGCGACGCCAGTCGCTCCTCGGACCAGCCTTCGGTCCCGGCGGGCCTGAGCGGCAGGACGATGTAGCGCGTGTCGGCGGTCGTGTCCCAGACGCGGATCTCGACTTCGGGCGGCAGATCAAGCCCCATCTCCTTCAGCACCGTGCGCGATTCGCGGACGACGCGCGCGCGGTACTCGAGATCCTTGTACCAGTCGGGCGGCAAGCCGATGATCGTGAACGCGGTGCACGAGCACAGTGTGCAGCAGATGACGTTCTTCACCGTCGGCGTGTCCTCGAGGACGACGAGCCGACGGTGGTGGCGCGGCATCTCGAAGCCGAGGCCGGTGACCGCGGCGCGGCCGTCGGCGAGGAGCCGCTCGCGAAACGCCGGATCGCACCACGCCTTGGCGACGATGCGCGCGCCGTTGTCCGGCACCCAGCGCTCCTCCGCCGCCCGCGTTGCCTCGACGACGAACTCGGCCGGGTGGTGGCCGTGCTCGGCCAGCACCGACTCGACGGCGTCGACGCGCCGCTCGATCGACGCAAGCGATTTCTTCATCCGGGCAGCTTGGGACATGGCACGCCTCCGACCAGACCGGGGTGGGTGGCCAGTATAGGAATCCCGCCCGCGCTTCGCCTATCCTCGACGCGAAGACCGACGCCGCGCCAGCGACGCCGTTTCACATCCGAGGAGACCGCCGATGAAGGCCGCCGTTCTTCATGCGCCGAACCAGCCGATGACGATCGAGGCCGTCGCGATCGGCAAGCCCCGCCGGCGCGAGGTCCTCGTGCGCACTGTCGCTGCGGGCCTGTGCCACAGCGACCTGCACTTCATCGAAGGCGCGTACCCAACTCCGATGCCGGTCGTGCTCGGCCACGAATCGGCGGGAATCGTCGAGGCCGTCGGCGAGGACGTCACCTATCTCAAGCCCGGCGACCACGTCATCTCGTGCCTGTCGGTCTTCTGCGGCCATTGCGAGTTCTGCCTCAGCGGCCACCCCTCGATCTGCCAGACGCCCGAGGTCAAGATGCCGCCGGGCGCCGCCAAGCGGCTGACTTGGCAGGGAAGGCACCTCAACCAGTTCCTCAACCTGTCGTCGTTCGCCGAGCAGATGCTCGTCCACGAGAACGCACTCGTAACAGTGCGCGACGACATGCCGCTCGACCTCGCGAGCCTGATCGGCTGCAGCGTCGTCACCGGCTACGGCGCGGTCGTGCACACCGCCAAGGTCGAGCCCGGGTCGACGGTCGCGATCTTCGGCGCCGGCGGCATCGGCCTGGCGACGATCAACGCGGCGCAGATCGCCGGCGCCGGTCGGATCATCGCGATCGACAAGGACCCGTTCAAGCTCGAGCTCGCAACGAAATTCGGCGCCACCGACGTCCTCGACGCTGCGGGCAGCGACAACGTCGTCAAGCGCATCGTCGAGCTGAGCGGCGGCGGCGTGCACTATTCGTTCGAGTGCATCGGTCTCAAGTCGACCGCCGAGCAGAGCTTTTCGGCGCTGCGCTCGGGCGGCACGGCGACCCTGATCGGCATGATCCCGGTCGGCACGAAGATCGAGCTGCACGGACCCGACTTCCTGCGCGAGCGCAGGATCCAGGGCTGCATGATGGGATCGAACCGCTTCCGCACCGACATGCCACGCCTGATCGAGTTCTACCTGCGGGGGCGGCTGCACCTGCAGGAAATGGTGTCGGCGCGAATCCGGCTCGACCAGATCAACGAAGGCTTCGCCGCGCTCAAGGCTGGCGGCGTCGCCCGCAGCGTGATCGTCTTCGCGCCATAACGCTGCCGCCGTTCAGGCCGCGTTCGCGGCGCCGCGCGGCGAGTGATGGTCCATCGCGAGCACCCGCTGCGCCGAGCTGCTGCCCGCCTCGGCCGCGTCGGCGACCGCGAGCGCCGTCATGTTGACGATCCGGCGCACCGTCGACGACGGCGTCAGCACATGCGCCGGCCGCGCCGCGCCGAGCAGGATCGGGCCGACCGTGACGCCGTTGCCGCCGGTCATCTTCAGCACGTTGAAGAGGATGTTGGCGGCGTCGAGGTTCGGCAGCACGAGCAGGTTGGCCGCGCCCGAAAGCATCGACTCTGGCAGGTAGCCCTTGCGCACGCTTTCGGAGAGCGCGGCGTCGCCCTGCAGCTCGCCGTCGGACTCGATCTCGGGAGCACGTTCACGGAAGATCGCCTGTGCCGCTCGCATCCGTTGCGCCGACGCGCGCGCCGACGAGCCGAAGATCGAATGCGAGAGGAAGGCCACCTTCGGCGGCACGCCGAAGCGGCGCACCTCGGCGGCGGCCAGCAACGCAATGTCGGCCAGCTCCGCGGCACTCGGCTCCTCGTTGACGAAGGTGTCGGTGATGAAGAGCGTGTAGTTGGCGAGCATCAGCGCGTTCATCGCCGCCAGAGTGCGCACTCCGGGTTGCTTGCCGATGACGTCGCGCACATGCTCGAGGTGGCCGTCGTAGCGACCGACGAGACCGCAGAGCATCGCCTCCGCCTCGCCGCGGTGCACCATCAGCGACGAGATCAGCGTGTTCGAGCGCCGCACCGCCGTCTTCGCCGATTCGGGCGTCACGCCTTCGCGCGCCATCAGCTTGCGGTACATGTCGGCGTAGCTGCGAAAGCGCGGGTCGTCCTCCGGGTTGCAGAGCTCGAAGTCGCGCCCGGCGACGAGGCGCAGCCCGGCACGCTCGATCCGCATGCGGATGACCTCGGGCCGGCCGACCAGGATCGGCTTGGCCAGCGCTTCGTCGAGGACGACCTGCACCGCGCGCAGCACGCGCTCGTCCTCGCCCTCGGCATAGACGACGCGCGCCGGCCGCGCCTTCGCGGCGGCGAAGACCGGACGCATCACCATCCCGGTCTGGTAGACGAAGCGGCCGAGGCTTTGCCGATAGGCGTCGAGGTCGGCGATCGGCCGCGTCGCGACACCCGACTCCGCCGCCGCCCGCGCCACCGCCGGCGCGATGCGCAGGATCAATCGAACGTCGAACGGCGTCGGGATGATGTATTCGGGGCCGAACTTCAGCTCCTTGTCCTGGTACGCGGCGGCGACCTCGTCGCTCGCCTCTGCCTTGGCGAGCGCTGCGATCTCGCGCACACAGGCGAGCTTCATCGCCTCGGTAATCTTGGTCGCGCCGCAGTCGAGCGCGCCTCGGAAGATGTAGGGAAAGCAGAGGACGTTGTTGACCTGGTTCGGATAGTCGCTGCGCCCGGTCGCGATGATGCAATCGGGCCGCGCCTCTTTCGCCAGCTCGGGGCGGATCTCGGGCTCGGGGTTGGCGAGCGCGAGGATGATTGGCCTGGCGGCCATGCTCTTGACCATCTCGGCGGTCATGACGCCCGCGGTCGAGCAGCCGAGAAAGACGTCGGCGCCGCGAACGATGTCGGCCAGCGTCCTGGCCTCGGTGCGCTGGCAATAGCGGTGCTTGCTCTCGTCGAGCTTGCCAGCCTTGAAGTCGTCGCGGTCCTCGCGGATGACGCCCTTGCTGTCGGCGACGAAGATGTGCTCGCGCTTGATGCCAAGGCCGACCATGACGTCGAGGCAGGCGATCGCCGCCGCGCCGGCGCCGGAGACCGCGAGCCTGATCTCTGCGATGGGCTTGCCGACCAGCTCGAGGCCGTTGAGCACCGCCGCCGCCGAGATGATCGCGGTGCCGTGCTGGTCGTCGTGGAAGACCGGGATGTTCATCCGCTCACGGAGCTTTTTCTCGATGTAGAAACACTCGGGCGCCTTGATGTCTTCGAGGTTGACGCCGCCCAGCGTCGGCTCGAGAGCGGCGATGATGTCGACCAGCTTGTCGGGGTTGCGCTCGGCGAGCTCGATGTCGAAGACGTCGATGCCGGCGAACTTCTTGAACAGGCACCCCTTGCCTTCCATCACCGGCTTGCCGGCGAGCGGGCCGATGTCGCCCAGGCCGAGCACGGCGGTGCCGTTGGTGACGACGCCGACCAGATTGGCGCGCGACGTGAAGTCGGCCGCGAGCGCCGGCTCCTTCTCGATCGCCAGGCACGCATAGGCGACGCCGGGCGAGTAAGCGAGCGAGAGGTCGCGCTGGTTGAACAGCGGCTTGGTCGGCGCGATCGAGATCTTGCCCGGCGTCGGCGCGCGGTGGTATTCGAGCGCAGCGTCGCGCAGGGCGATCTCGGCGTCAGACAGGGGCTGGGCCATGGCGGGTGTCTCCACTCTTGTTGCGGATCCGGCCCTAGCCTAGCGCGGAACGGTGTCGGCCGGCTGACGGCGACGACGAGCCCTCGCCCTCAGCGCAAGCTCACCGTCTCGCGCTTCCACCCCGCGTCCTGCCAGCGCATGAAGGGCCCGAGGGTCGCCGGGTCACCAGCCTGGCGCTCGGTGCCGAGCGTATCGAGGCGGACGACCTCGAAGTTGCGCTTCAGGCCCTTGGCGTTGTGCGATTCGCGCGCAACCAGCACCTGCTTGCCGCCCGGCACCCAGCCGGCGAACTCGGCGTAGCCGAGCCCGGGCGCGGCCGCCGACGGCGGCAGCACCTGCAACGACCAGTCCTTGCCCTGGCGGGTGAAGAGCCAGAGCTCCCGCCACGCCTCCATCGGCTGCACCGCGATCGCGAGCGTGTTGCCCTCGCGGTTGACGCTCGCCGACGCCGGCCAGACGACGCCGTACGTGCAACGGCGGACGAGCGGCGCGCCGGCGTCGCCGTTGGCAGCGACGAGCAGCACGCACGTCTGGCCAGCTTCGCCGGGTTGCGCGACGATGCGGATCGCGCGCGCCGGGGTTTCCGTGACCGCCGGCAACGCCGCCCAGCGCGACGCGCCGACGCGGATCGCGGCGTCGTGCCAGGCGGCGACGTCGTCATCGGCCAGCTCGTCGCGCTTGACGTCGGCAAGCTCGGCGACGGCGCGACGGGCCGCTTGCTGCGCCGGCGCCGATTCGCCGCGACGTGCGTGCTGGAACGCGAGCGCGCTCCAGACGCTGGCGCGGCGCATCGCGACGCGGCTCTTCCAGAGCGACGGCAGCCGTGCAGTGTCGACGCGGTCGAGCACGTCGGCGCGCCAGAGGTCGAGGCGCTGCCGTTCGGTCACCGGCAGCGCCGGGTCGATGCAGTCCGGGCGCGTCAGCCCGATCGCAGCGCGCGCGCGCTGGGTCGTGTCGGCCGCCGCACTCGCCAGGACGCGGCGAAACGCATCGCCGTCGTAGCAGATCCGCATCGTGCCAGCGAGCTCGAAGCTGCGAAATGCGACGCCGTGGCGGGCGACCGCTTCGAGATGTGCGGCCAGTGCGATCTCGGCCCGGCCCTGGACGGCGCCGCCGGTCGACGCGCGCTGCGCGAGCCGGTCGGCCATCGTGCCGATCGCGTCGAACGCTTCGGCGCCGTCAGCGCCGAGCAACGCGTCGGCCGGCGCCGCCTTTAGATAGGCCGCGGCGATGCCGATGCCGAGCGCCTCGTTGCCCGGCGTCTCGCGGACGAAGCGGAGCAACGCGAGCAGCTCGGGCGCCTCGGCGGCGGCGAGCGTGGTCTTCTGCACCCGCGTGGCGTCGACGAAGCCGCCGCGCTCGCGGGCATGGTCCCAGACCTGCAAGTGATCGATGCGCTCGCCGCGCACCTCGAGCACCTCGCCTTGCCAGAGCAGGGCGAGCTGCTGCGCCGACGCGTGCGGCGACGCGCGCAGCGCGGTCTGGTCGCGAACGACGATTGCAAGCGTCGGTGCGCTCGCCGCGCCGCCGGCGCGCGGGGCGACGGCGGCCGCGGCGGCGACGACCGTTGCCGCCGCCGCGGTGACCGCTGCGATCACCGTCGTCGCGGCGATCCGGACGAGATCTCGCGCGCGCGCGCTCACGGCGTTTCCTTCGCAGCGTCGGCGTCGGCGCGCTGCTCGGCGTCGGCGGCGGCGCTCGCAAGCGCGCTGCGGCGCTGGCTGCCGAGCAGCCCGGCGCCGATGAAGCTGCCGTCGGTGCCCGGCGCGGCGATGATGACCTGCACCTTGTCCGAGAGCTTGTCGGCCATCGTCTTCTGGATCAGCAGCGGATGGCGGCTCAGCAGCGCGCCTTCGCGGCCCATCTGCTCGGCGTTCGACTTGCCGACCTTGTCCATCCGGTAGACCTCGGCGTCGGCGAGCTTCTGCCGTGCCTCGGCCTCGCCGCTCGCCTCGATGCGGCGCGCCTGTGCCGCGGCCTCGGCCGCCTTGATGCGGCTCACCTTCTCGGCCTCGGCCTCGAGCTGGCGTTGCTCGATCTGGCGCTGCTTGAACGGCAGCACGTGCTTCATCGCTTCTTCCTGTGCCTTGGCGGCGATCACCTGCTCGCGACCGGCGGCCTCGGCGCCGATCTCGCGGCGAACCTTCTCGGCCTGTGCGCTCAGCTCGGTCTCCTTGACCTGTTTTTCCTTGAGGTCGAGCGTGTACTTCATCTTCTCGCCGGCGAGCTCCTCGGCGAGCAGGCGCTCCATGCCGCGCCGATAGTCGGGTGGCAGATCGATCTTGCCGATCTGCACGTTGCGCAGGACGACGCCGTCGGCGGCCAGGCGCGGCTTGAGCTCGGTCTCGATCGCGGCCTGGATCTCGCTGCGCTTGGTCGAGAAGATCTCGCGCACCGTGTAGCGCGCGAACACCTTGTAGACGACGCCCTCGGCCGCCGGCTCGACGATCTCGCCGGCGACGTTGTCGGGCAGGCTCTTCACGAGCGCCGCGACCTTGAGCCGGTCAATCGAATAGCGCACCGTGAGGTCGGCGCCGAGCGAAAGGCCCTCGACCGATTGCAGCGGCGCCGGGCCTTCGGCGCTCGCCATCCGGCTCGCGCGCCAGGTCTGGTCGTGGAGCGCAAAGACGCGCATCTGCTGCAGGCCCGGCAGGACGAAGACGCTGCCCTCGCCCCACTCGCTGACGGTGCCGGTCAGATGGTTCGTGCGTACGCCGACCTCGCCGCGACCGACCGCTTGCAGCGGCGGCCGCAACACGAGCGCAGCGGCGGAGGCGACCGCGATCGCGACGATCAGGATCGGCAACGCCGCGCGGCGCAGATCGACCGGACGACGATCGCCGACGACAATCGTTTCGTAGTCGCTGTCGAGACCGCCATCCTCGCGCGGACCCGGCTGCGGACGCTTTCTCGTGAAGCGCGCGCGCAGCGTCTCGACCCAGCTCTTCCAGCGTTCCTGCCACATGACTGCTTCTCCCGGCGCGGCCCCATGCCGCGGTGAGAGCACTGTCGCGGCCGCCTGCGCAGAGGCGATGAAGGAAGCGAGAAGCCGCCGTGTCGAGGCGATGAAAGCGCGCCGCTCGCGCCGCTGCGGCGGCCGTCGGTCGCCTCAGCCGCCGGCGCGGCGAGCCGCTGCAATGCAGTCGAGCAGCACCTGCAACTCGCCGACCTGGTTGGCGAGCAGGAGGACGAGCCGGGCGTCGAGGTCGGCGCTCTCGGCATCCGAGAGTCCCTCATGGGCGACGACCCAGGCCTCGTAGAACGCGTCGGCGTCGCCGATGTTCGGCTCGCTCTTCATCGTCCTTCCTCGAGCGCAAGGGCGCGGCGAAGCGCCGCCTCGACGGCCGCCGCCGACGGCGCCTCGATCGTCGCGGCGACGTAGGCATCGGGTCGCACGAGCACGAAGGTGCCGCGGCCGACGCCGAGATGACGGGCGAGCGTACCGTCGGCGTCGGCGGCGTGGACCGCGACCGGCAGCCGGCGCGCAATGTCATCGAGCGCAGCGATCTCGGCGTCGTCGGCGCCGAGCCAGAAGCCGAGGAAGCGCGTCTCGCCGGCGAGCAGTTGCGCCACCGTCGTCGTGCCGAGGACGACGTTCTGCAGCGAGCGAGCCCCCTCGGGCGCCCACGGCGACGGCGGATAGTCGTTTGCCTGCGCCATCCGGCCAGTGTTGGCGAGCTTGCGCGCGAACGCGTGTGTGCGTGCGAGGGCGACGACGGCACGGCGCAAGCGATGTTCGGCGCTGCTGCGCGGCGCCAGGAAGCGCGCCGTGCGGCTCGTCACGCGCAAGTTCTCGACCGCGGCCGCATGGCGCTCGGCGGTGTAGCTGTCGACGAGCGCTTCTCGCGCCTTGCCCGCGACGACGAGGGCGAGCTTCCAGCCGAGGTTGCCGGCATCCTGGATGCCGTTGTTGCCGCCGCGCGCGCCGAACGGACAGACGACGTGCGCGGCATCGCCGATGAAGATCGTCCGGCCGACGCGAAATGTTTCGAGCAGGTGGTCGCGATACTGATACGGCCCGATCCAGACGAACTCGAACTCGACGTCGGGGCCGAGCTGCGCGCGCAGCCGTTCACCGGCCACCTCGGGTCTGCTGATCGACTCTGGGTCGGCGTGCTCGTCCATCTGGTAGTCGAGACGCCAGACGGCGTCGGCCATCAGGTGCTGCCAGACGCCGCGGCCTTCGTTGAACGGCGCATCGATCCACGTCCAGCGCTCGACCGGCAGCGGCTTCTTGAAGCGGACGTCGCTGATGCACCAGCGGTCGGTGTGGCGCGACGCATGTGCGTCGAGGCCGAGCGCTTCGCGGATCCTGCTGTTGGCGCCGGTCGCGTCGACGAACCAGTCGGCCTCGAGCGCGTAGCTGCCGGCCGGTGTCTCGATCTCGACCAGCACGTGGTCGCTGCCGTTCTCGATCCGGCGGACCGCGTTCTTCCAGCGGATCGCGGCCGGATCGAGCTCCTGGACCCGATCGACGAGAAACCATTCGAGATAGAACTGCTGCAGGTTGATGAACGGCGGCTGCTCCGAGCAGCTCTCGTCGTCGAGATTGAACGAGTAGAGCTCGTCGCTGCCCGAAAACGTGCGGCCGACCGACCAGGTGATCCCCTTGGCGCGGATCTGCTCGTAGACGCCGAGCCTGGCGAAGATCTCGAGGCTCTTCTGCGCGTAGCAGATGCCGCGAGACGACGCGCCACGGACGCCGACCGTGTCGTCCTCGTCGAGAACGACGACGCGGATGCCGCGCAGCAGCAGGTCGCAGGCGAGCGTCAGCCCCGAAAGGCCGCCGCCGGCGATGACGACCGGATAGCGACTCGGCCGGGCGGCGCCGAGATCAGGCGGCACGACGAACGGCCAGCTCGGCAGCTCGTATGCCGGCGCGAACTTCCAGACCTCTGCGGCGCCCATGACGACCCGTTATAGCGCCGCGGCGAAGGCCGCGATCTCGTCGGCGACCCGCAGTTGCAGGTCGAGGCGGCCGGCAAGGTAGTGGTCGCCGCCGCCGATGTCGACGTTCCTGATCCGGCCTGGCGCCGCAACGAGCCAGGCATCGCGCGTGCTCGGGAACGTGCTCTGGTCCGCGGTGTACGTGAGAAGCAGCGCCGGCAGCGACGTCCGCGCGAGGTTCTCCGGGCCGCCGGCGCGCGACGCCGACGACCATTGCGACAGGAAGGCAGTCAGCGACGTCGTCCGGCCCATCGCGTTGGCGCTGGTGTTGACCTCGCGTGCGTCGCCCCAGACGCTGCCGGGACGACGGTCGTTCGCATCGAGCGTGAGGTCGAGGCAGCGCGGGTCGGCGTGCGTGCGATGGACGATGAACGACTCGTCGCGCGGCGCGGCGGGCGCCCTTCGCAGCGCGGCGAGACGTTCGCGAACGCGTGTCTCGATGCGGTCGCGGCGGGCGCGCTGCGCGGCGTGAAAGCGGGCGAGGAACTCGGGGCGATAGCGCGGCGGTGCTGCGGCGCCGTCGGCCCAGTTCGCCGGGTCGTACATGTCAAGCGCCGGGTCGGTCGAGCACCCGTCGTGCTCGTCGACGACCGCCGGGTCGATCCAGCGCAGAAGCAGATGCGAGCGCCCCTCGTGCGCGGCGCAGAGCGCAATACCGTCGACCGGCGGCAGGTCGGCGGCGACGAGACCCGACGGATCGCCATCGACGAGCGTCTCGGCGGTGAAGTGTTCGGCTTCGGCCTGGTAGTACGTGGCAAGCGCGGCGCCGCCCGAGTTGCCGACGAGGACGATGCGCTCGCAGGCGAGGGTCTCGCGCATGAACTTGACGCCGGCGCCGAGATCCTGGAGGACGCGCTCCATGACGAGCACGGTGTCGTTGCCGGCAAAGCGCGAGTTGAGGCCGAGGCAGGGGATGCCGCGGTCGGCGAGCGGGCCGATGAGGTAGTGGCCCATGAAGTTGCTGGTCGGGTGCATCACGATTGCGCCGACGCGGCGGGCGGGCGCGCCCAGCCTTCCCGCCGCGCCCTCTTCGTACGCGCCATAGATGCGCGGCCGCATCATCTGCAGCCCCGACTGGCTCTCCATCACCGCCCCCGGCCGCACCTCGAGCGCGGCCAGCCGGCGCTCGCGGCGCTCAACCATCCGCTGCCCGCTTCGTGACCTTGTGGCCAGCAGCCGCGGCCTTGACGCCGAGGCGATCACGCTTCTCGCGCGTCCATGACGCGACGGCGGCGTGCGCCTCGCGCTCGTGGCGCCCCGTCGTCTCGGCGCTCGCGGTCGGCACCGTCAGCTCGAGACGCAGCCCGTTCGGATCGAAGAAATAGATCGACTCGATGATGTCGTGGTCGGTGATGCCGAGCACCTCGACGCCGGCCGCCTCGAGGCGCGCCTTGGCGGCGCGCAGCGCCGCGAGCGAATCGACCCGCAACGCGATGTGGTTGACCCACGCCGGCGTGTTCGGCGACGGCGCCGCGGCGACGTCGTCGCCGAGGTCGAAGAACGCGAGGTGCGAGCCGTCGGCCATGCGAAAGAAGACGTGCACGTACGGACAGTGCTCGCCGGTGCTCGGCACGGAGTCGGCGCGGATGACGTGGACGAGCGGCAGGCCGAGGAGGTCTTCGTAGAACGCGCGCGTCTCCTCGCAGTCGCGGCACCGCCAGGCGAAGTGGTGCAGGCCGCGGACGGGAACGAAGCTGGTGTGATCGGGCATCGTCTCGGCACGCGCCGAACCATGGCAGAGCGCCGGCAACGAATCTACTCCTCCCCGCGGCTACGATGCGCGCATGCCATCGCCCCGCATCCCCGGCCTCCGCCTCCTCCATTCCCCAGGGCCGACGCACGTGCCCGACGAAGTCGTGCACGCGATGTCGCGCCAGCCGACCGATCTCGCCGACCCGCGCCTCGCGGACCTCGTCGCCGCGTGCGAGTCGGGCATGAAGAGCCTGCTCGGCAGCAACACTGCCGAGGTCTTCTTCTACGCCGCCAACGGCCACGGCGGCTGGGAAGCGGTGATCTCGAACCTGGTTGCGCCCGGCGCTCAAGTCCTCGTTCCGGGCACCGGCCATTTCTCCGACAACTGGGCCGAGCAGGTCGAAGCGTTCGGCGGCGTCGCGCTGCGGACGCCGTACCGAGACGGCCATCCGATCGATCCGGCTGCCGTCGAGGCGGCGCTCCGCGACGACCGTTCGCACCGGATCGGCGCCGTCTTCGTCGTCCACACCGACACCGCGAGCGGAACGACCTGTGATCTCGCCGCGATCCGCGGCGCGATCGATGCGGCGCGCCATCCGGCGCTTCTCGTCGTCGACGTCGTCGCCTCGCTCGCGGCAGCGCCGTTCGCGATGGATGCGGTCGGCGCCGACGTCGCGATCGGCGCCTCCCAGAAAGGCCTGATGGTCCAGCCCGGGCTCGCCTTCGTCGCCGCCAACGCGCGTGCCCTCGAAGCCGCTGAGCACAATCCGGTGCCGCGCTTCTACTGGGACTGGCAGCGGCGGCGAAGCAACCTCTCGTACCGCAAGTTCTGCGGCACGCCGCCGCTGGCGCACATCGCTGGCCTCGAGGCCGCGCTCGGCCTGATCGCCGCCGAAGGGCTCGCCAACGTCCACGCCCGCCACGCCCGCCTCGCACACGCAGTCCATGCCGCGGTGACGCGCTGGTCCGAAGGCGGCGCGCTCGCGCTCTTCACCAAGGTGCCCGAGGCGCGTTCGGTCTCGGTGACCGCGATCGAGGCCGGCCCCGGCATCGACCCCGAGGCGTTGCGAACGCTGACGCGCGAGCGCTTCCAGGTCGCGATCGCCGGCGGCCTCGGCCCGCTGCACGGGCGCGTCTTTCGGATCGGGCATCTCGGCGACGTCAACGAGGCGATGATCCTCGGCTGCCTCGCAGGCGTCGAGGCCGGCCTGAAGGTGATGGGAGTCGCCTGCGGCAGCGGCGTCGATGCCGCGGTCACGGCGCTCATCGAGAGCGCCCGCTGATCAGCGCATGTTGCCGGTATGGCCGAGCGAGTAGCGGCCGGGCTGCGGCCAGACGGTGAGACCGTGCGGCTCCTTGCCGACCGGGATGATCCTGACCGCGCCGGTCGTCGTGTCGAAGACGTAGACGACGTTGTCGTAGCGGCCCGAGAGCCAGAGCTGCTTGCCGTCGGCGCTGACGTTGCCCATGTCGGGGCTGCCGCCGCCGGGGATCGGCCAGGTCGCGTCGACCTTCCTGGTCGCGAAGTCGAGCACCGAGACGCTGCCCATACCGTGCTCGGCGCCGTGGATCTTGTTCGAGCCGCGGTTGGCGACGTAGAGCTTGGTGCCGTCGCGGCTCGGATAGAGGCCGTGCGTGCCCTTGCCGGTGGCGACGAAGCCGATCTCCTTGAAGCTCGCGCCGTCGACGACGAAGACGCCGTCGGCCATCATGTCGGCGACGTAGAAGGTCGTGCCGTCGGGAGAGACGCGGATGTCCTGCGGCATCTTCCCCTGCGACAGCTTCAGGTAGCCGAGCACCTTGCGCTCGACGAGGTCGATCTTCGCGAGCATGCCGTCGAACTCGCAGGTGAAGATCGCGTAGCGGCCGTCGATCGAGAAGTCGGCGTGGTTGATTCCCTTGCACTCGGGCGTCGGCAGCGACGACTTCAACGCCATCGTGTGCGGGTCGCGGAAGTCGAGCCGCTTGAACGCTTCGGCGACGACGATCGCCTCCTTGCCGTCGGGAGTGAAGTACATGTTGTAAGGGTCGTCGACGGCGATCGGCTTGCCGGGCTTGCCGGTCAGCGGATCGATCGGCGTCAGGCTGCCCTTGGCAGTGTTCTCGGCGTTGTTGGCGACCCAGAGCGTCTTCAGGTCCCACGACGGCACGACGTGCTGCGGATTGAGGCCGACGCGGAAGCGATCGACGACCTTGAGCGTCGCCGGGTCGATGACATAGACGTCGTTCGACTGCAGGTTGGGGACGTAGACGCGCGCCAGCGCGCCGCGCACGGCGTCGCTCAGCTTGTTCGCGCCGGCATCGCCGTAGAGGTTCGAGCGGTCAGTCACCGGCGGCATGCCGGCGACCGTCGCGACCGGCGCCGAGGCGGCCGCGCGCGGTAGCTGCTGCGCGCCGGCGGCCGCCGCGACGAGCCCGATGCCGGCGGCGATGCAGGCGTTGCGGCGAGTGAAAGGGGTCGGAATCCGGGTCAAGAGGAAGGCTCCATGAAGGTCGGCGCCGATCGACGCGGCGCACGCGATGTGGACGACGCGCTCAGCGCCGCGCCACCTCGCGCTGGATCGCATCGCGCGTGCGGGCGACGATGAGGTCGAGGCCGGCACGACCGGCGGCAACGCTCGCCCGCCGCGGATCGCCGGAGACGCCTTCGGCGGCGCCGAGCGCGCTGCCGTCGTGCAGGCGTTCGCTGCGGACGAGCTGCGCGTCGACGGCCAGCGCGAGCGAAGTGTCGGCGGCGCCGGCGTGCTTGCCGATCTCGGCATCGCTCAAGCCTTGCTTGCGCAGCAGCTCGGCAAAGCCGCGGTCGGCGGCGAGGTAGTACTCCTCGATCGCATGGACACGCACCGGCGTCGCGGCCCACTCGCGGTCGAGTCTTGCCGCGACCCTGGCGAGGCTCTTCTGGTAGCCGCCATGGTCGCCGATCAGGACGATGTCGCGAAAGCCGTGCTGGCGAAAGCTCCGCGCCGCGCCCTCAAGCGTCGCCTCGAACGCCGCATCCGGAATGCTGATCGTGCCGGCGAAGCGCATGTGCCCTGAAGGCGGCGTGATGCTGCCCTCCGGGACGTAGGCGATCACCGGCGCGACGATCGCGTTGCCGAGGCTCGCCGCGATGCGACCGGCAAGCGCTCGGGCGCGCGCGTTGTGCTTGCCGAGGACGATCTGCGGGCCGCTCTGCTCGGTGCCACCGACGGGGACGATCACCGTCGTCTTGCCGACGGCGAGGGCGTCGCGCACCTCGGTCCACGTCAGCTCTTCGAGAAAGACGCTCTTCGCGGGCTCGGCGGCGGTGGCGTGACAGCTGCCGACGGCGAGCAGCGCGGCGGCGAGGCAACAGCGGAGTGCGAACATGGCGCGATCTTAGCGAGCACGCGTCCCGCCAACCGGGTTCGCGGCCCCGGGGTCAGGCGACGGTTTGCGCGATCGCGTGGTCCCAGCGCTGCATCAGCTCGCGCGCATGCTGGCGCGACATCGTCGGGTGAAACGTTCGCTCGACCTGCCACTGCGCGGCGAGCTCGTCGGTGCCCGCGTAGACGCCGCACGCGAGCCCGGCGAGGTAGGCGGCGCCGAGGGCGGTCGTCTCGATCACCTTCGGCCGCACCACCGGGATGCCGAGCAGATCGGCCTGGAACTGCATCAGCAGGTCGTTGACCGAAGCGCCGCCGTCGACGCGCAGCTCGGCGACCGGCGCGCCGCCGCCGGCGACGACGTCTTTGGTCATCGCGTCGAGCAGCGCCGCGCTCTGGAACGCGATCGATTCGAGCGCGGCGCGCGCGACATGGGCGATCGTCGAGCCACGCGTCAGGCCGACGATCGTGCCGCGCGCATCGGGATTCCAGTGCGGCGCGCCGAGGCCGGTGAAGGCCGGGACGAACATCACGCCGCCGTTGTCGGGAACGCTGGCCGCGAGCTGCTGGACCTGGCTGCTCGACTGGATCGCCTTCAGGCCGTCGCGCAGCCACTGGACGACGGCGCCGCCGATGAAGACGCTGCCCTCGCGCGCGAACTGCGGCCGCGGCGCGGCCTGCGCCGCGCTGGTCGCGATCAGCCCGTTCGTCGAGACCTCGAACCGCCCGCCGGTGTTCATCAGCATGAAGCAGCCGGTGCCGTAGGTGTTCTTCACCTGGCCGGGACGAAAGCACGCCTGGCCGAAGAGGGCGCTCTGCTGGTCGCCACAGGCGCCGCCGATCGCGATCGGCGCGCCGAACAGGTCGGCGGCGGTGTGGCCGAAGACATGGCTTGACCGCTGCACTGCGGGCAAGACCGCGCGCGGGACGTCGAGCGCAGCAAGCAGCTCGTCGCTCCAGGCGCCGCGCGCGACGTCGTAGAGCATCGTCCGCGACGCGTTGGTGACGTCGGTCGCGTGGACGGCGTGCGCCCGCGTCGTCGCCGCGGCGCCGCCGGTCAATAGCCACATCAGCCAGCTGTCGACGGTGCCGAACGCGAGCTCGCCGCGCGCCACCGCGGCGCGCGCGCCGGGCACGTGGTCGAGCAGCCAAGCGAGCTTGGTGCCGGAGAAATAGGCGTCGATGACGAGCCCCGTCCGGTCGCGGACGACCGGCTCGAGGCCGCGCTGCTTCAGCGCCTCGCACGCCGGCGCGGTGCGGCGGTCCTGCCAGACGATCGCGTTGGCGATTGGCTCGCCGCTGGCGCGGTTCCAGACGATCGTCGTCTCGCGCTGGTTGGTGATGCCGATCGCGGCGATGTCGGCGGCGCCGAGCCCCGCCTTGGCAAGCGCCTCGCGCGCGGTCTCGAGCTGCGTTGCCCAGATCTCGCGCGGATCGTGCTCGACCCAGCCGGGCTGCGGATAGATCTGGCGGAACTCGCGCTGGGCGAGCGCGACGATCGCGCCGCTCGCGTCGAACACGATCGCGCGCGAGCTGGACGTGCCCTGGTCGAGGGCGAGCAGGTGCTTGGGGCGTTGGCGCATCGTCGTCTCCTCGGCAGCCGATGCAAGAATAGTCGCGATGCCGACCACCGCAGACGACCGGATCCCAACCGCCGCCCGCCGCGAGGTCGACGTCCTCGTCGTCGGCGGCGGTATCAACGGCGCCGGCATCGCGCGCGACCTCGCCGGCCGCGGCGCGCGGGTGCTGCTATGCGAGAAGGACGACCTCGCCGCGCACACCTCGTCGGCGTCGACGAAGCTCATCCACGGCGGCTTGCGCTATCTCGAGTACTACGAGTTCGCGCTGGTGAAGAAGGCGCTCGCCGAGCGCGAGGTGCTGCTGAAGGGCGCGCCGCACATCATGTCGCCGCTGCGCTTCGTGATGCCGCACGACCCGTCGATGCGACCGGTGTGGATGATCCGGATCGGCCTCTTCCTCTACGACCATCTCGCCCGCCGCGAGGTGCTGCCCGGATCGCGCGTAGTCGACCTGCACGCGCACGCCGCCGGCGGCCCGCTGAAGCCCGAGTTCACCAAGGGCTTCGTCTACTCCGATGGCTGGGTCGACGATGCGCGCCTGGTGACGCTGTGCGCCGTCGACGCCGCCGAGCACGGCGCGACGGTCCTCACCCGCACCGCGTGCGTCGACGCCGTGCGCGGCCCCGACCACTGGCAGGTACGGCTGGAGTCGGCGCGCGGCGGCACGCTGCAGGTCGCTGCGCGCAGCCTCGTCAACGCCACCGGGCCGTGGGCGGCCGAGTTCCTGATGGCGCACGCGCACGCCGCCGATCGCGTCCACCTTCGCCTCGTCAAGGGCAGCCACATCGTCGTGCCCAGGATTTTCGAGCACGACCACGCGTACATTTTCCAGAACGCCGATGGCCGCATCATCTTCGCGATCCCTTACGAAGGTGCGTTCACGCTGATCGGGACGACCGACGTCGAGCACCACGGCGCGATCGGCGACGCCCACGCCGACGCCGGCGAGATCGAGTACCTCTGCATTCAGGCGAGCCGCTATTTCGCGCGTGTGATCACGCCGGCGCAGGTCGTCTGGACCTACAGCGGCGTGCGGCCGCTGCTCGACGACGAGTCTGGCAATCCGGCCGCGGTGACGCGCGACTATCGGCTCGAGCTCGACCGCGACGGCGGCGCACCGCTGCTCTCGGTCTGGGGCGGAAAGCTGACAACCTTTCGCAAGCTCGCCGAGGAAACCGCCGAGCTGCTCGCTCCCGCCCTCCCTGGAGTCGAGTTGCGCGGGCCGTGGACGGCGTCGGCGCCGCTGCCCGGCGGTGACCTGGGCCGGTTCCTCGGTGACGACGCGCCGCCGCCGGCTGCGGTCGCCGCAATCTTCGCGCGGTTCGTCGACGCGTTGCGCGAGCGCCATCCGCAGATCGAGTCGGCGCTCGTGCATCGCCTCGCTCGCTGCTACGGAACGCGTGCGGTGGCGCTGCTCGCGCGAGGGCTCGGCACCGAGATCGCTCCCGGCGTCTTCGCCGGCGAGCTCGCCCACCTGCGTGTGCACGAGTGGGCGCGCACCGGCGACGACGTGCTCTGGCGCCGGACCAAGCTCGGCCTTCACCTCGACGCTGCCGGCCGCGCCGCGGTCGACGCCTGGATGGCGGTGCAAGGCGAAGACGAGCGTGCGTTCGATGCCGAGGACGTCAGGCTCGGCTAGAGCCGCTCAGCGAACGAGCGGCGCGTCGGGCAGCTCGTTGACGTCGCGGTCGCCCGGCTGCGCGGCGAAGTAGCGCACGAGCAGCGCATCGACAGCATCGACGGCGCGCAGCAGCCCGCCCTCGTAGTCGCTGCCCTGGAATGCGCTCTTCATTGACTCGGCGATCTGCGCCCATTCGGCCGCCGGGACGTGCCGGTTCAGGCCGCGGTCGGCCACGATCTCGATCGCGTGCTCGGCGAGCAGGAGGTAGATCAGGACGCCGTTGTTCCGCTCGGTGTCCCAGATGCCGAGCTTGCCGAACATCGCGATCGCGCGATCGCGCGGCTTCGCCTTGCGGCGCAGGTAGCTGAGCGGGAGGCCCGCTTCGACGACGACGCGGATCTCGCCGCTGTGGCGCTTCTCGCTCGCGCCGACGCGGGCCTCGATGCGCGCAAGCGCTTCCTTCGTCAGCGTCCGTCGGGCATCGCTCTCGTCGAGCATGCGGTGCTTGAGGAGGCGAAAGGTCCAGTGCGCCATCACCACCGCCCCGAGGCGCCGCCGCCGTCGAAACTGCCGCCGCCGCCCGAGCTGAAGCCGCCGCCACCGCCGCCGAATCCGCCGCCGCCACCGCCGAAGCCTCCCGGCCCGCCGCCCCAGATCACCGGGCCGCCGAAGCCGCCGCCGCGCCCGCCCATGCCCATGATGCCGACGAGAAAGAGCGCGACCACGCCGGCACCGACTCCGAGCAGCAGGCTCGCCGTCAGCCACCAGCCGAGCGCGCCGACGGCAGCGCCGGTCGCGACCGCGCCGACCTTCCTGCCCATGACGCTGCCGAGCAGGCGGCCGATGATCGGCACGCCGACGAAGAGGAAGATCGCGAGGTCCTGCAGGCTGAATCCGCGTTGCGCCGACGGCCGCGCACGCGCGCTTGGCTGCGCCGACGGCGGCGGCAGCTGCTCGCCGGCGATGAGCCCTGCGATGCGGTCGACCGCCGTGTTCAGGCCGCCGGCGAAGTCGCCGGCGCGAAACGCCGGCTTGATCTGCTCGTTGATGATGCGGCCGGCGATGACGTCGGGGATCGCGCCCTCGAGCGTCGCCGCGACCTGGATGTTGACGTCGCGGTCGTTCTTGGCGACCGTGAGCAGGAGCCCGTCGCCGACCCCCTTGCGGCCGATCTTCCACGTCGAGGCGACACGCTGCGCGAACGAGGCGATGTCCTCGGGGCGCGCGGTCGGCACGATGAGGATGACGATCTGGGCGCCGTTCTTGGCTTCGATCGCCGCCAGCTTGTTGCTGAGCGCGCTCGCCTGCGCGCTCGTCAACGTCGCCGTCTGGTCGATCACGCGGCCGGTCAGGACCGGCACCGGAACGACGTCTTCGGCACGGGCGACGCCGAGGGCGAGCGCGGCGACGAAGGCCGCGGCGGCGAGAAGCGCGCGCATCGCGATGCCCATTAGCGCCGGGTCCGAGGTCAGCGCGACGCGGGCTTCTCGAAGCTCACCGGCGGTGGCACCGAGATCTGCGCCTCATTCGCCACCGTGAAGCCCGGCTTGGTCTTGTAGCCGAAGATCATCGCCGTGAAATTGCTCGGCACGCTGCGCACCTTGGTGTTGTACTGCTGAACGGCGGCGATGTACTTGTTGCGGGCGACGGTGATCCGGTTCTCCGTCCCTTCGAGCTGGACGCGCAGGTCCTGGAAGGCGGAGTTCGCCTGCAGGGTCGGATAGTTCTCCGAGACGGCGATCAGCCGGCTGAGCGCGCTGCTCAGCTCGCCCTGCGCCTGCTGGAACTTGTTGAATGCGACCGGGTCGTTGACGAGCTCCGGGGTCGCCTGGATCGACGTCGCCTTGGCGCGCGCCTCGATCACCTTGGTGAGCGTCTCCTGCTCGAAGTTGGCCTGGCCCTTGACCGTCGCGACAATGTTCGGAATCAGGTCGGCGCGGCGCTGGTACTGCGCCAGCACCTCGGCCCACGCGGCGGTGACCTGCTCGTCGAGGCTTTGGAATTCGTTGTAGCCGCAGCCCGGCAAGCCGACGATCGCAGCGAGGGCGAACGCGGCGACACAGAGCCGCCGCAGCGCCGGCAATAGAGAACGAGGCATCGGATTCCTCCCTGGAAGCTCGTCTATCCTAGCGCGGACGGCGTCGCGCGCACGCTCGCAGCGGCGCTATCCTCGAACCATGGCTGCCGCAACGTCTGCACCGGCTTTCGCGAGCCACGGGCCGCACGGCCCACAATCGCCACTCATCCTCGACTCACCGCACTCGGGCTTCGATTTCCCTGACGACTTCGGCTCGATCCTGAGCGAGTTCGATCTCCGCGAGGGCGAGGACTGCTTCGTCGACGAGCTCTATCTGCCGGCGACCGAGCGCGGTGTCGGTCTGATCGCGGCGCTCGCGCCCCGCACGTACATCGACTTCAATCGCCACGTCGGCGACGTCGACCTCGCCCTCATCGAAGGCGGCCGCTGGCCCGACGAGCATGTGCCGAGCGGCAAGGCGCGCCTCGGCAAGGCGCTCGTCTGGCGAACGCTCGACGACGGCCGGTCGATCTACGACCGCAAGCTCGCGGTCGACGAGGTTCGTCGGCGCATCGAGCGCTTTCACCGCCCGTACCACGACGCCGTGCGCGACCGCATCGCGACGACGCACGCGCGATTCGGCCGCAGCTGGCACATCGACTGTCATTCGATGAATGCCGTCGGTGGCGCACAGGCCGAAGGCGGCGCCGGCCGCGCCCGCCCCGACTTCGTCGTCGGCGATCGCGACGGCACGACCTGCGACGCGGCGTTCACCGAGCTCGTGCGCGGCACGCTCGCGGCGATGGGCTACGACGTCCGTGTCAACGATCCGTACAAGGGCGTCGAGCTCGTTCGCGCCTATTCGAACCCCGCGGAGGGTCGCATGAGTCTGCAGCTCGAGATCAACAAGCGTCTCTACATGGACGAGGCGACGCGGACCAGAAACGGCAACTTCGAGACTCTGCAGCGGCAGCTGCTCGAGCTCGTCGACGCAGTGCTCGACTACACGCGAAGCGCGCTCGCCGCGCGGGCAGGCGCGCGGTGAGCGGCGCCGCGCGCGCCGGCCTGCCGCAACGCGTCCAGCTCAAGCGCAGCGCCGGCTGGAAGATGCCGCCCAACACCGTCAAGGTCGACCGCACGACACGCTGGGGCAACCCATTCACGATCGCCGAGTGCGGCAGCGTCGCCGCGGCGGTGGCCAAGCACGGGCGGTGGATGCGCGGCGAGATCGCGGCGCCCGGCGGCGTCGAGCCGCCGACGAAGGAAGCCTTGCGTGCAACGCTCGCGGGGCGCAATCTCGCCTGCTGGTGCGCCCTCAACGGGCCGTGCCACGCCGATCTGCTGCTGGCGCTCGCCAACAGCCGCTGATCTCCGGCGCCACTTGCCCGTCTGACGCCGGGCAACCTCTCGGTGTGACGGCCGCGCCAAGCGCTGTCGCGCCGTTGCCTCAGCCGATGCGCTCGAGCCTCAGGGTCGATCCATGCACGCGCATCGCGCCGTCGCGGTCGACGTCGAGAGGACGGCCGTCGGCGAGCTTGTACTCGGCCTGCCCGGTCGGCTCCCATTGCTCGTGCGCCGCGGCGGGCCAGTGGACACGGGCCAGGTGCTCGTAGCCGTGCACCGCGTACATCTTGCCGTCGTCGCCGCGTGCCTTGAACGCCTCCAGGCGTCGAAGCGTTTTTTCCATGTCGTTCTCCTCGATGGTCGAAGGTGCGCCCGCCTCGCCGGCGCGCGACCATGCAACACGACCAGAGGCAGGTGGCGCGCCCGCCTTGGTTCGAGCCCGTCTGCCGATCCGAGTTCCCCGCCCCGCGGTCGGGATCGCGGCGAGTCGCCGCGGACGCCCGCGCGTCGTCGGCCAGCGTCATCGCCCCGGATCGCCCGCCTGGCCCTCGGCGGTTCCGAGCGGTGGCGCGATGTCCTCGAGCGAGCGACGTTCGGCGTCGACCGCGTAGCGGGCCGCGACGAGCGCGGCCGCGAGCACCAGCACCGCGCCGACGACGTAGCCGTGGAAGACGTTCACGCGGTCGCCGGTCGCAATCAGGGCGCCGAAGATCGCCGGTGCCGCGAAGCCGCCGATGCCTGTTCCGACGGCGTAGAAGAGCGAGATCGAGAGCGCCCGCATCTCGAGCGGAAAGACCTCGGAGACGGTGAGATACGCCGAGCTCGCGGCTGCCGAGGCCAGAAAGAAGACCGCCGACCAGGCGAGGGTCTGGCTCCAGGCGTCGAGCGCGCCATTCAGGAATCCGATGCCGATGAGCAGCAGGCCGACGCCCGAGAGCGCGTAGGTCGCGGCGATCATCCGGCGCCGACCGACGCGGTCAAAGAGCGGCCCGAGCACGAGCGGACCGAGCACGTTGCCGAATGCGAACGGCACGATGTAGAGGCCGACGCTTGCATCGGCGACGCCGTAGAACCGCGTCAGCACGAGCGCATAGGTGAAGAAGATCGCGTTGTAGAAGAACGCCTGCGAGACCATGAGCGAGAGCACGACGGTGCTGCGGCGGCGGTAGCGGCGCCACAGGACGCGCCCGACCTCGCCGAGCGTCGGCAGCACGCTCGTCGCGTAGGCGACGCCGGGCCCGAGCGGCGCCGCCGTGGCGGTGGCGAACGCAACGGGTCTTTGCTCGCGCACCTCCGCCTCGATCGCGTCGAGCATGCGCGCCGCCTCGTCGCCGCGGCCATGCGCGAGCAGCCAGCGCGGGCTTTCGGGCACGTGGCGGCGAACGAGCACGATCGCGACCGCGAGCACGGCTCCGAGCAGGAAGCCGGCGCGCCAGCCCCAGCGCGGGCCGAGCACGCGCTCGTCGAGCAGCACCAGGCTCAGCAGCGCGCCAAGCGCGGCGCCGATCCAGAAGCTGCCGTTGATGGCCAGGTTCACCTGTCCGCGAACGCGCGCCGGGATCAGCTCGTCGATGGCCGAATTGATCGCCGCGTATTCGCCGCCGATGCCGACGCCGGTGAGGAAGCGGAACAACGCGAGGCTCGCGTAGCCCGGGGCGAGGCCGCTCGCCATCGTCGCCCACATGTAGACCCCGAGGGTGGTGAGGAAGAGGCGCTTCCTCCCGAGGCGATCGGCAAGGCGGCCGAAGACCAGCGCACCGACGACCGCGCCGCCGACGTAGAGCGAGCCCATCCAGCCGACCTGCGCGGCGTCGAGCGCGAGGGTGTCGGGCCGCTCGAGGACGCTGCCGATCGAGCCGACGATGGTCACCTCGAGGCCGTCGAGCACCCAGGCGCTGCCGAGCGCGAGCACGACCCGCCAGTGCCAGCGCGACCATGGCAGCCGGTCGAGCCGCGCGGGGGTGTCGGACGGCGCGTGCATCTGCGATCGCCGTCGGTCGACTCTCAGGCGCGCTCGGCAAGCGGCAGCGAGAGCGTCGCGATCGCGCCGCCGCGCGGCTGGTTCTTCAGCGTCGCGCGGCCGCGGTGCAGCTCGACGATCTCCTTGACGAACGAGAGGCCGAGGCCGGTGCTCTTCTTCGCCGTCGCCGGGCGCGCCAGTGAATAGAACTTCTCGAACACCTTGTTCTCGGCGAACTCGGGAATCCCGGGTCCGTCGTCGCGAACGACAAGGTCGGCGCTGCGTGGGTGCGAGACGACCGCGATCGAGATGCGCCCGCCGCCGGGCGAGAAGTCGATCGCGTTGTCGACCAGGTTGGCGAGCGCGCGCTGGAGCAGAAAGGCGTCGCCCTCGACGACCGGATCGTCGTCGCCCGGCTCGACCTCGACGACGACGCCGCGTGCGAGCGCCGCCGGTGCCGCGCTCGCGGCGGCCTCGGCCGCGAGCGCGCGCAGCGCGACCGGCACGGCGCCGTCGAGGCTCCTCCTCGACTCGAGTGCGGTCAGCTCCATCATGCGGTCGACCAGCTCCTGGATGCGCTGCGTCTCGCGAACGATGTTGGCGACGAAGCGGACGCGGTCGGCGTCGGCCATCGGCTCCTGCAGCAGCTCGGCGGCGCCGCGGATCGCCGACAGCGGCCCCTTCACCTCGTGCGTCATCGTCTGCACATAGTCGGCGACGTAGTTGCGGCCGGCGAGCGCATCGCGCATCTCGTCGTAGGCGGCGCCGAACGCGCCGAGCGCGCGGCGACCGAGCCGTGGCAGGCTGAACGAACGCTCGGCGCGGACGTAGCGCACGTAGTCGGAGAGGACGCCGAACGGCCGCACCAGCCAGACCGAGAGGATGACGACGAGGAGCAGCATCGCGACGACCGAGGTCGCGCCGAGCTCGAGCGTCTTCCTGCGTGCCGCCTCGACGAACTGGCCGAAGCTCTGCACCGGCTTGCCGACGCTGACGGCGCCGATGATCTCGCCGGCGCCGCCCGGCGAGGTGTCGTGGATCGGCGCCGCGACGTACATCACCGACGTACGTGGGTCGCCTTCGACGTCGGCCGTCGTGCGTGCGCCGTAGCGGCCGCGCAGGGCAAGGAAGACGTCGTGCCAGCGCGAGTGGTCCGTGCCGACCTGCGACATCGCGGCCGACTCGCCCGGCGCCACCGCGCTTGACGCATTGGACGTACCGGGCGCAGATACGGCGGGCGGCGCCAGCGAATCGAAGACCACCGTTCCCTGCCGGTCGACGACCGTCATGCGCAGCTCGACGCGCGTCTTCTCGACGCCGTAGATGTCGGCGACGAAGTGCCGCGCGTAGACGGAACGAAAGAGCGGCACGAGCGCGTCGACGTGCAGCGTGCCGTCGGGCGAAGCGTTCTCGATCAGCGCCGCCATCAGCTGCGCAGTCTCGACCAGCGAGTCCTCGGCCGACTCGCGGTAGCGCGGGTCGATGTCGCCGAGCTGGCGATACATCAGGAACGCGACGCCGAGCGCGTAGGCGACCAGGATGCCGATGAAGATGCGGGTGCGCTTGGTCATCGCGCGCCCATCGCGGCCGGTTCTGACCTCGGCCGCGTCGGTGCGTCAGCCGGCAAGGGCAGCGGTGGTCGCGCGCTCGACGGCACGGCGGATGACTCGCTCGAGCGCGTCGACCTTGCCTTGCGGGGTG
>DATAYY010000019.1:0-35154 GCA_036272325.1 Caldimonas sp.
CATGTAGACGCTCGGCTCGAGCGCCATCAGCATCGCGACCTCGAGCTTCCTCTGGTCGCCGTGCGGCAGGCTGCTCGCCGGCGCGTCCATGCGATCGCCGAGGCAGACCTGCTCGACCAGGGCGCGCGCGCGTTCCAGCGCTTCCTTGCGGTCGAGCCAGACCGCGAACATGCTGAGCCCCTCGTGGCGCTTCGATTGCACGGTGAGGCGGACGTTCTCGAGAACGCTGAGGTTGGGGAACAGCTGCGTCAGCTGGAACGCGCGGCCGAGGCCGCGGTGGGTCCGCGCCGGAACGCTGTGGCCGGTGATGTCGGTGCCGTCGAGCCAGACCGAGCCGGCGCTCGCCCGCAGCTGACCCGAGATCAGGTTGAAGTAGGTCGTCTTGCCGGCGCCGTTCGGGCCGACGATCGCGGTCAGGGTGCCGGGTGCGAAGGCGCACGAGACGCGGTCGACGGCGACGTGGCCGCCGAAGCGAATCGTGAGCTCCCTGGTCTCGAGCATGGCGCTGCCATGCGCCGCCGGCGCCTGCGATCAGCGCTTGTTCTTGATCGGGACGTTCATCTCCTCGGGCTTAATCTCGCGCACGAGCTCGGGCACGCCCCAGGCAAACGCCGGATCATTCTTGATCCGCGTGTGGTACATCGACTGCATCGCCTGGTGGTCTTCCTTGCGGAACGTCATCTTGCCCTTTGGCGACTCGAAGCTCATCCCTTCCATCGTCTTGATGAGCTTGTCGGTGCTGGTGTCGCCGCCGGTCTTTTTCAGCGCCTCGACGATCGCGATCGCCGCGCTCATGCCGCCGGCGGTGAAGAAATCGGGCGGCGTCTTGAACTGCTTGTAGTGGTTGGCGACGAGCCATTCGTTGACCGGATTCTTCGGCAGGCCGAAGTAGTAGTAGGTCGCGCCTTCCATTCCGGCGTAAGGTTTGTACGCGACCATCGCCGGCAGGATGTTGCCGCCGGCGGCGACCTCGATGTTGTAGCGCTTCAGATCCATGTCGGCGACCTTGAGCGGGTTGCCGGCGCCGGCCCAGTAGAAGTAGATGATCTTGCGGCCGGGCTTGTCCTTGAGCGCGTCGATGATGCGCTGACCGCCGGCGGTGAAATCGCTCGTGTTCTGCGGCAGGTATTCCTCGTGCACGACCTTGGCGTGCTTGAGCGAATCCTTGAACGCCTTGATGCCGTCGCGACCGAACGCGTAGTCCTGTGCCAGCGTCGCGATCGAGACGCCTTCCTTGTCGAGCGCGACGGCGTTGGCGATCGCGTCCTGCGAGCTGTTGCGGCCGGTGCGGAAGATGTACTTGTTCCACTTGTCGCCGGTGATCGAGTCGGCGACCGCGGGCTCGACGAGGAGGATCTTCTTGTACTCCTCGGCGACCGGCAGCAAGGCGAGCGCGACGCCGGACGACGTCGGCCCGACGGCGAGATCGGCCTTGTCGTCGCCGTACGCGGTCGCGAGCAGGCTCTTGCCGACGTCGGGCTTGCCCTGGTCGTCCTTCTCGATGACGACGATCTTCTTGCCGCCGACCATCATCGTGCCGCCGGTTGCGTAGTCGAGGCCCATCATCAGGCCGGTCTGGGTCTGCTTGCCGTACGCCTCGAGCGGGCCGGTCTTGCTGTAGACGTGGGCAATCCGGATCTCGCCCTTGTCCTGCGCGATGGCGACAAGCGGCGACGACCCGAGCGCGGCGGCGGCTGCGAGCGCCAGCAGCGAACGACGCGATGCAAGAACGGACACGATGAGCGGCATGGGCAAACCTCCGGACGACGGCAGACGCTGGGCTCGCGCGATGCGAGCGATCGGCGGCGAGTTTAGGGGATCGTTTCTCGTTCGACGGGCTGAACGGATGCCACAACGTATCGGCCCGCCGCCGCGGCCCGGCCCGATTGACGCGACTGCGAAGCGCGCAAGAATCATCGGCCCCGATGCCCATCGCGCCGACGAGGCGCTTCGCATGACTGCCGCTGACACCAACGCCAATCTGTTCGTCGCCCTGCGCGACGGCTTCCCCGCCGAGCTCGACGCCGTCGCGATCGAGACGGTAGAGAGTGCCCTCGCCTACACCTGGCGTGACCTCGAGCGCGCAACGGCGATGCTCGCGAACATGCTCGAATCGCTCGACCTGCCGCCGTCGAGCCGGATCGCGGTGCAGTCGGAGAAATCGGTCGAGTCGCTCCTGTTCTACCTCGCCGTCCTCCGCGCCGGCCACGTCTACCTGCCGCTCAATACGGCCTACAAGAGCGACGAGATCGCGTACTTCCTCAGCGACGCCGAGCCGGCCGTGTTCGTCTGCGCGCCGAAGGACTTCGTCTGGGCGTCGAAGCGCGCCTTCGCCAGCGGCACGCGCTACGTCTTCACCCTCGGCGACGACCGCAGCGGCAGCCTGCTCGAGCGCGCGACGCACTTCGGCGACATCCACGAGCCGGCGCAGCAAAAGAGCGACGACCTGGCGGCGATCCTCTACACGAGCGGGACCACCGGACGCAGCAAGGGCGCGATGCTGACGCACGGCAACCTGCGCTCGAACGCGCTCACGCTGAACACGTACTGGCGCTGGCGTACGCCCCAAGAAGGCGGCGACGTGCTGATCCACGCGCTGCCGATCTTCCACGTCCACGGCCTCTTCGTCGCGTCGCACGGCGCGCTGCTTGCCGGCGCGCGCATGCTCTGGCTCGGCCGCTTCGATCCGGCCAAGGTCTGTGCGCTGCTGCCGCGCGCGACCGTTTTCATGGGCGTTCCGACGCTCTATGTCCGCCTGCTCGCCGAGCCAGGGCTGACGCGCGAGGCATGCCGCAACATGCGCGTCTTCATCAGCGGCTCGGCGCCGCTCCTGATCGACACCTTCGACGCCTTTCGCGAGCGCACCGGCCACACCATCCTCGAGCGCTACGGAATGAGCGAGACAGTCATGCTGACGTCGAACCCGTACGACGCGGCCGACGGCGAGCGCCGCGGCGGCACGGTCGGCTTTCCGCTGCCGGGGGTCGGCCTGCGCAGCGTCGGCGACGACGGCGAGGTCGTGCCGACGGCGACAGTCGGCGCGATCGAAGTCCGCGGGCCGAACGTCTTCGCCGGCTACTGGCGGATGCCGGAAAAGACGCGCGAGGAGTTCAGCGCCGACGGCTGGTTTCGCACCGGCGACGTCGGCATGGTCGACGCGCTCGGCTACGTCACCATCGTCGGCCGCAGCAAGGACCTCATCATCAGCGGCGGCTACAACGTCTACCCGGCCGAGATCGAGCAGGTCCTCAACGAGCTTCCCGGCGTTGCCGAGAGCGCGGTGATCGGCGTGCCGCACCCGGATCTCGGCGAGGCGGTCGTCGCCGTCGTCGTCGGCCGCCGCGCGGCGCCGGCCGTCGACCCGGCCGAGTGCACCCGCACGCTGAAGGCGAAGATTGCCAACTTCAAGGTGCCAAAGGCGATCTTCGTCGTCGCGGAGCTGCCGCGGAACGCGATGGGCAAGGTGCAGAAGAACCTGCTGCGCGAGCAGCACGCCGCCCTGTTCGCCTGAGCCTCGACAGCACCGGTCGAGCCGCGCCGGCAAGAAAAAAGGGGCCGGCGATCGGCCGGCCCTGGTGATGCGACGACGACCCGGTCAGCGGTCGTGCGCGTAGATGTCGACGTCCTTGGTCTCGCGGATGAAGAGCGTCCCGATGACGAAGCTCATCGCTGCGATCACGATCGGGTACCAGAGGCCGTTAAACATGTTGCCGGTCGCGGCCACGATCGCGAACGCGGTCGTCGGCAGCATGCCGCCGAACCAGCCGTTGCCGAAGTGGTACGGCACGCTCATCGACGTGTAGCGGATCCGGGTCGGGAACAGCTCGACCAGCATCGCCGCGATCGGCCCATAGACCATGGTCACGTAGATGAGCAGGATGAACAGGATGCCGACGACCTTCCACCACTGGCCGCTCATGAAGTCGATCGCCTTCGCCTTGGTGGGGTAGCCGGCCGCAGCCAGGTCGCCACCGATTTCCTTCTTGAAGGCGGCGATCTTGGCGACGCTGTCGGCGTCGAACTTGCCGCCTGAAGCCGTCGCCGCCGGCGGATTGATCGTCTTGTCGCCGACCGTGACGGTCGCGGTGGTTCCGGCAGGAGCGTCGATGTTGTCGTAGCTGACCGAGCTCTGCGCGAGGAAGCGCTTGGCGATGTCGCACGGGGTGCGGAAGTCGATCTCGCGTGCGATCGGGCTGCCTTGGAACGAGCAATGTGTCGGGTCGGAGCGGACGACGACCTTGTTCTTCGCCTGCGCTTCGGCGAGCGCCGGGTTGGCCGCCTCGGTCAGGGCATGGAACAGTGGAATCAAGGTCAGCGCTGCAAGCAGACAGCCGGCCATGATGATCGGCTTTCTGCCGATCTTGTCCGAAAGCGAGCCGAAGATGATGAAGAACGGCGTGCCGAGCAGGAGCGCGGCACCGACCATGATCTGCGCGGTCGTCGGATCGACCTTGAGCTGGGCGGTCAAGAAGAACAGGGCATAGAACTGGCCGGTGTACCAGACGACCCCTTGGCCGGCCGTCAGGCCGAGCAGCGCGAGCAGGACGATCTTGCCGTTGCTCCAGTTGGCGAGCGACTCGGTGAGCGGCGCCTTCGACGTCTTGCCCTCTTCCTTCATCCGCTTGAACGCGGGCGTCTCGTTGAGGCTGAGGCGAATCCAGACCGAGATGATCAGCAGGAAGAACGACATCCAGAACGGAATGCGCCAGCCCCAGTCGTTGAAGGCCGCGCTGCCGAGCATCTGCTGGCAGGCGATGACGACGATCAGCGACAGGAAGAGGCCGAGCGTCGCGGTCGTCTGGATCCACGACGTGTAGGCGCCGCGCTTGCCGTGCGGCGCGTGCTCGGCAACGTAGGTCGCCGCGCCGCCGTACTCGCCGCCGAGGGCGAGGCCCTGCAACAGGCGCAGGCCGATCAGGATGATAGGCGCCGCGACGCCGATCGTTCCGTAGCCCGGCAGGATGCCGACCAGGAACGTCGACGTGCCCATGATCAGGATCGTCACCAGGAAGGTGTACTTGCGGCCGATCATGTCGCCGAGACGGCCGAAGACGAGCGCGCCGAACGGGCGGACCAGGAAGCCCGACGCGAACGCGAGCAACGCCGCGATGAACGCCGCCGTCGGGTCGAGGGCGGCGAAGAACTGCTTCGCGATGATCGCCGCGAGCGCCCCGTACAGATAGAAGTCGTACCACTCGAAGACCGTGCCGAGGCTCGACGCGAAGATGACTTTCTTCTCTTCGCGCGTCATCGGTCGAGCGAGGGCTGCTTTTACAGGCACTGCGGTTGTGACCATCGGATCCCTCCGTCTGAAAATCGAATCGCTCGAAAGCGACGACAACTCGCATATTGACAAAGTTTCCCGGCCCGGTCGTCGGGAATCACACCCGGAATGCTTGGGTGAAACCCCGAGATTTCGCCGTGGCAAGTTGCGCTAGCAGCGCCTCAGGACCGTCGCACGCCAGGTCTCGGCGCACCTTCGCGCTGCCAATGCGGCTCGTCGAACCAGGGGTCGCCGCGCAGCAGCGCCGCTGCCATCTCGAGCGCATCGAAGCCCCAGAACAGCTTGTCGCCGATGCCGAGCGTCGGCACGCCGAACACTCCAAGGGCGAGCGCCCTGTCGGTGGCATCGCGCAGCCGCAGCTTGTTGGCGTCGCTCGTCGGATCCACGCCCGGCGCGAGCCTGACGACGAGTTCGGCGTGGCGGCCCGGATCCTCGGCCTCGGCGCCGCCGCGCCAGACGTGGCGCAACACCTGCTCGCAGACGAACCGGCTCGGCGTCGCCCCTTCCGGCGCCGTCGCCCAGGCCAGGCGCGAGAGCGCGATCGGGTTGAACGGGTGGCGAAGCGGCGTGTCGATCGCGATGCCGGCACGATGCGCCAGCCAGTGGACCTGCCGGAAGGTCCAGGCCCGCTTCGGCTCGATCTCCGCCGGGCCCTTGTGCGCGTGCGCCTTCAGCAATGCAGCGAAGACGATCGGCCGGTACGACATCGAGTACGAGAGGCCGACGAACGCTTCGGGCAGCCGCTCGAACGCCAGGTACGCGTACGGCGAGACGGGGTCGAACCAGAAGTCGACCTGCGTCACGGCGTGGCGGCGCTGGCGGCGGGCGCGGCGATGCCGTCGGCAGCGGCGCGCCGGTCGCGCTCGGCCCGGCGCTCCGGCAGCATCTTCCAGACGGCGCGCTTGGCGCGGTCGTCGAGGCTGCCCCAGGCGGCGATCTCGTTGATCGTGCGGAGGCACCCGGCGCACCAGCCGGTCGCCGGATCGATCGTGCAAACGCTCGAACAGGGACTCGGAATCGCGGACCCGGCCACTTCTCGGTCTCCTAGGACGGCGCGCTGCGCGTGAACATCCGGCGCGCCTCGTCGGCACTGTAGTAGCCGAGTGCGACATCGCGCTCGACTGCCGGCGCGGGCCTCGCCGTCGGCGGGCCGAAGCCGCCGCCGCCCGGCGTCGAGACGGCGATGACGTCGCCGGCGCGGATCAAGAGGTCCTGGTCCTTCGAGAGATGCGGCGGCACGTAAGTCACGCCGCCGCGGATCACCGCGACCTTGTTGGTGCCGCCGGCGCCGCCACCCTGCGCTCCCGGCGGGCCGGTGCGGCCATGGTCCATCACCATCGAGACGCGCGCCTCGCCGCGGCGCAGGCGAATGCGATAGTTGACGCCGAAGCCGCCGCGATGCTCTCCGGCGCCGCCCGATCCTTCGTGCAGCGAGTACTCCTCGAACAGCACCGGGTAGAGCTGCTCCATGATCTCGATCGGCGTCGTCTTCGAGATGCCGATCGTCGAGCAGCCGTTCGAGATGCCGTCGCCTTCGGGGCTGCCGCCGTAGCCGCCGCCCGAGATGACGTACATCACGTAGGCGCGATTCTTCTCCGGATCGAAGCCGCCGACCCCGAGGTTGCCGCTCGTCCCCGCCGGCGCGCCGAACAGCTGCTCGGGAATCGCCTTGCCGAGCGCCGCGAACACCGCCTCGGCAATGCGCTGGCTGACTTCGGCGGCGCAGCCCGAGACCGGGCGTGGGTAGCGGGCGTAGAGAAAGGTCCCCTCGGGATCGACGATCGAAAGCGGCTCGAACGTGCCGGCGTTGATCGCCGCTTCCGGGAAGACGTGCTTGATCGCGAGATAGATCGACGACTTCGTCGTCGCGATGACGCTGTTCATCGGCCCCTGGCACGGCGGCGACGAGCCGCTCATGTCGAACCACAGCGCGGCGCGGTCGACGTCGCTGCCGCCGGTCTTGGTGATCCGCATCGCGATGCGCAGGGGCTCGTCGACGACGCCATCGGAGTCGACGAACGCCTCGCCTTCGTAGACGCCGTCGGCGATCGTCGTGATCTTCTCGCGCATCTGACGCGCGGCGCGGCGCTTGAGCTCGGCGATCGCGGCGTCGACAGTGGCGTCGCCATAGCGATCGAGGAGCGTCGCGAGGCGCGCCCGGCCGGTCGCGAGCGCCGCCGCCTGCGCCTTGATGTCGCCGATGCGCTGGTCGGCAATGCGAATGTTCGACAGGATGATCGACAGGATCTCGTCGTCGAGCACGCCCCGCTTGTAGAGCTTGACCGGCGGCAGCCGCAGACCCTCCTGCTCGACCTCGGTCGCGTTGGCCGAAAAGCCTCCGGGCACCATGCCGCCGGTGTCGGGCCAGTGACCGGTGTTGGCGAGCCAGCACCAGAGCTTGTCGTCACGGAAGAACGGCTGCACGAACTTGACGTCCATCAGATGCGTGCCGCCGAGATACGGATCGTTGACGATGAAGACGTCACCCGGGTGCAGTGCGATCTTCAACCGTTGCACGCGCTCGATCACCGCCTGCACCGTGAACTGCATCGTGCCGACGAACACCGGCAACCCGAGCTCGCCCTGCGCGATCAGCTCGCCGCTCGTGCGGTGGTAGATGCCGTCGGAGCGATCGAGCGCCTCGGCGATCACGGGGCTGAACGCGCTGCGAACGAACGCGAGGTCCATCTCGTTGCAGACCTGCATCAGGCCGTTCTGCAGCACCGAGAGGGTGATCGGATCGATGGCCATATCGGACATTGTGCGACTCCCGTCTTGCTTGTGTGGTGCTCGCGCCGGAGAGCGCGGGTATGCCCCGCGATCCCCGACTCGTGCGAACTCCGCCAGGAAACGAGCCATCGCTAGGAAACCGTCACGATCAGATTGCCGATCGCATCGACCACGACCTGCTGTCCGGGCTCGACGACGCTCGTGCAGTCGAGCTGCTCGATGATCGCCGGGCCCTCGAAGCGTGCCGCGAGCGGCAGCCGCTCGCGGACATAGATCGGCGTCTCGCGCCAGCCGCCTTCGAACCAGACGGGGCGCATCGTTCGCCGCGCCTCGGCGAGCGTCGGCGCAGGCGTGGCGGCGGCGATCGCCCGGAGCGAGACCGGCATGCGCTGGCCGATCACCGCCGTGTGCAGGTTGACGAGCACCGGCCGGATCTCGGGCAAGGCGACGCCGAAGCGCTTCCAGTACGCGGCGGCGAACACCTCGCGCAGCGCCTCGACGGTGATCGTAGTGCTGCCGATCGCGACCGGCAGGATGTGGCTCTGGCCCTGGAACTGCATGTCGGCGCGGTGCAGCGTGACGACGCGTTCGACGGCGACGTTCTCGCGCGCGAGCAGCGCCTCGCCGGCCGCGACCTGCGCCGCGAACACCGCGCCGATGCGGCCTTCGGCGAGCGACTCGAGCGGCTCATTGACGGTGGCGACGAAGTCGTGGCGCAGGTCGGCGACGACGCAGCCGAGCGCGTTGGTCAGGCCCGGGCGGACCGGGATCAGCAGCGTCGGAATCGCCAGCTCGGCGGCGAGCGCCGCTGCGTGGAGCGGCCCGGCGCCGCCGAACGCGAACAACGCGAAGTCGCGCGGGTCGTGGCCGCGCGCCAGGCTCACCATGCGGATCGCGCCGGCCATCTTGTCGTTGGCGACGCGGACGATCGCGGCCGCGGCGGCGGTGGCGTCGAGGCCGAGCGGCGTGCCGACCTGCTCGAGCATCGCGGCGCGAATCGCATCCATCGACACCGCGTGCTCGACCGCGAGCAGCCGGTCGGGGTCGAGCCGTCCGAGGACGATGTTGGCGTCGGTGATGGTGACGCGCTGGCCGCCGCGGCCGTAGCAGATCGGCCCCGGCACGGCGCCCGCGCTCTCGGGACCGACGCGCAGCATCCCTGACGCGTCCACCGACGCGACCGAGCCGCCGCCGGCGCCGATCGTGTGGACGTCGACCATCGGCACGTGGATCGGCATCGCGTACTCGAGCTCGAGATCGCTCGACACGGAAGGCATGCCACCGAGGACAAGGGCGACGTCGCTCGAGGTTCCGCCCATGTCGTAGCTGACCACGTTGGCGAACTCGCCCGGGCGTGATCCGGCCTGCATCGCCGTCGCCGCGGCGGCGATCACTCCCGACGCCGGCCCCGACATCACCGTCGCGACCGCGTGCTCGGTGACGACCGAAGCCGAGACCGTGCCGCCGTTGCCCTGCATGACGAGCAGCTCGCGCGCGAAGCCGCGCCCGGCGAGCTCGCTCTGCAGCCGCTCGAGGTAGCGATGCAGCACCGGCTGGATCGCGGCGTTGACGGCCGCGGTCGTGCCGCGCTCGTACTCGCGCTGCTCGGCGACGACGGTGTGGCCGGCGGTGACGTAGCGGTTCGGCCAGAGCGAACGCACGATCTCCGCCGCGCGCTGCTCGTGTGCCGGATTGACGTAGCTGTGCAGGAAGTGGACGACGACGCTCTCGGCGCCGAGATCGAGCAGGCGCTGCGCGCACGCCGCGACGCCTTGCTCGTCGAGCGGGACGACGACGCGGCCGTCGGCATCCATGCGCTCGTCGACCTCGAGGCGCAGGTGGCGCGCGATCAGCGGCACGAAGCGGCCCTTCAGGCCGTACGGCTTCGGCCGCGTCCGGCGGCCGAGCTCGAGGACGTCGCGAAAGCCGCGCGTCGTGATCAGGCCGACGGTCGCGATCTTGCGTTCGAGCATCGCGTTGGTCGTCGTCGTCGTGCCGTGGACGATCGCGTCGAGCGAGCCTGCCTCGACGCCGGCGGCGGCGATCGCGGCGAGAACGCCGAACGCCTGGTTGTCGGTCGTCGTCGGCACCTTGGCGATGCGCACGTCGCCGCTGGCGGCGTCGACGACGATCAGATCGGTGAAGGTGCCGCCGACGTCGATGCCGGCGATCCGTCGCGTCGCTGGCGTGCCGTTCGTCATCACAACGCCAGGTGCGTGCGCTGCAGGGTCTCGTCCTGCATCAGCGCGGCCATGCTGCCGTCGAACTTCACCTCGCCCTTTTCGAGCACGACCGCGCGATCCGAGACGAGGCGCGCGAAGTGCAGGTTCTGCTCCGAGAGCAGGATCGAGACGCCTTCGCGTTTCAGCGCGACGATCATGCGCGCCATCTCCTCGACGATCAGCGGCGCGACGCCTTCCGACGGCTCGTCGAGAAGGACGAGGTAGGGATTGCCCATCAGCGTGCGCGCGACGGTGAGCATCTGCTGCTCGCCGCCGCTCATGCGGCCGCCGGGGCGGTCAGGCATCGCCGTCAGGTTGGGAAAGAGCGCGCAGACCTTGTCCTCATTCCACGTCGGCGCGCCGTCGCGCGGCGGCTGGCGGCCGACGGCGAGGTTCTCGCGCACCGTGAGGTCGGTGAAGATGCGCCGGTCCTCCGGCACCCAGCCCAGGCCGAGCCTGCCGATCCGGTACGGCGGCAACGCCGAGATGTCGCGGCCGCGAAACGCCACCCTGCCGCGCCGGCGCGCCATCAGGCCCATGATCGACTTCATCGTCGTCGACTTGCCGGCGCCGTTGCGACCGACCAGGGCGACGCATTCGCCGGCACCAACGGCAAGCGAGACGCCGTACAGCACCTGGGCCTGGCCGTACCAGGCGTCGAGCCGCTCGACCTCAAGCATTTTTGGGAGCCCCCGCGCTTGCGGCTGGCGCCGCGGCGCTGCCCCCCGAGGGGGCCCTCGCGCCTTGGGGCAGCCCGGCGACGCTCGTCTCCGCGATGCCGCTCGCGAACGTCGTGCCGCCGCCGAAGTAGACCTCGCGCACGCGCGGATCGTCGCGCACCGTCGCCGGCGGCCCTTCGGCGATCAGCCCACCGCGGGCGAGGACGATGATGCGATCGGCGTGGGCGAAGACGACGTCCATGCTGTGCTCGGTGAACAGCACCCCGATCGCCTGCTCGTGCGCGAGCCGGCGCGCCAGCGCCATCAATTCGTTCCGCTCGCGCGGCGCCATGCCGGCGGTCGGCTCGTCCATCAGCAACAGGCGCGGCCGGTTGGCGAGCGCGATCGCAAGCTCGACGCGCTTGATGTCGCCGTAGGCGAGAACGCTCATCGGCCGTCCCGCCTGCGCGGCCATGCCGACGCTCGCGAGCAGCGCGTCGGCCTCGGCGACGAATTGCAGCCGCGCCGGCCGCCACCACGCGAGGACGCGGCGCGCGAACGACAGCAGCGCCAGCTGCACGTTCTCGCGCACGGTCAGCGAGGCAAACGTCGCCGCGATCTGGAACGTGCGGCCGACGCCGAGGCGCCAGACGTCCTCCGGCTTCCTGCCGAGGAGCTCGACATCGGCGAGCCGCACCGATCCGGCGTCGGCGGCGAGCTGGCCGCCGACCATGTTGAAGCAGGTCGTCTTGCCGGCGCCGTTTGGGCCGATCAGCGCGAGCATCTGGCCGGCGGCGAGGTCGAAGCCGACACCGTCGACCGCGCGCACGCCGCCGAACGACTTCGACAGGCTGCGCACCGAGAGCAGCGGCGCGGATGGTGCCGCCTCGCTCATGCTGTCGCCTCCTCCCGAACGACCAGCCGCTTCAGGCCGCCGGCGACGCCGAGCGGGAAGACGAGGATGAGCGCGAGCATGACGACGCCGAGCAAGGCGCGCCAATAGTCGGTCTGGCGGGCGACGGTGTCCTGCAGCCAGGTGAAGAGCGCTGCCCCCAGCCACGGGCCCGAGATCGTCTGGACGCCGCCGAGCAGAACCATGACGAGCCCGTCGACCGACTTGCCGACGCCGAGTGTCTCCGGCGAGATCGTTCCCTTCGCGAACGCGAACAGCGCGCCGGCGATCCCGGCGACGGTGCCGGCGACGACGAATGCGATCCACTGCAGCCGTGGCACGGCGATGCCGATCGCCGCCGCGCGCAGCGGCGAGTCGCGGCTGCCGCGCAGCGCGAGGCCGATCGGTGCGTGCAGCATTCGCACCAGAAGCCCCGCGCCGGCGACGGTGAAGGCGAGAACGAGCAGGTAGTAGGCCGACTTCGACGCCAGCCACGGCGACGGCCAGATGCCGACCAAGCCGTTGCTGCCGCCGGTGACCGCGTCCCACTGGAAGACGACCGACCACACGATCTGGGCGAACGCGAGCGTCAGCATCGCGAGGTAAACGCCCGAGAGGCGGACGCAGAACCAGCCGAACACGAACGCGCCCGCGGTGGCGAGCAGCGGCGCGAGAACGAGCGAGGCTTCCATCGGCAGGCCGAGCGCCTTGAAGCAAAGCGCGGCGCCGTACGCACCGAGCCCGAAGTACGCTGCGTGGCCGAACGAGTGCATCCCTGACGGACCGATCAGGAAGTGCAGGCTGGCCGCAAACAGCACGGCGATCAGGATGTCGATCATCAGCACGATCGCATACGGCGCGCTGCCGGCAAGCAGGGCGGCGAGCGCGAGCAGCACCAGCGCCGCAATGCCAGCGCGACGCGACCGCGCTGGCGGCGGCCTGAGCGGCGCCTCCGTCGCGGCGCTCGCGCGGACGACGCCCTGGGGCTTGCCGAACAGCCCCAACGGCCGCCAGACGAGGACGACCGCCATGACCAGGAACTCGGCGACGAGCGTCAGCTTGCTAAGCGGAAACGGGGCGCCGAAGACGTCGATCGTGCCGGCGGCGATGCACAGCGCCTTGACCATCGCGACCACGATCGCGGCGACGAAGGCGCCGCCGATCGAACCCATGCCGCCGACGACGACGACCACGAACGCCTCGCCGATCAGCGTCAGATCGAGATTGAGGTTGGCCGGCTCGTGCGGCATCTGCATCGCGCCGCCGAGCGCGGCGAGAAAGGTGCCGAGCGCGAACACCGATGTGAAAAGCCAGCGCTGGTTGACGCCGAGTGCGCCGACCATCTCGCGGTCCTGCGTCGCGGCGCGCACGAGCAGCCCCCAGCGCGTGCGCTTCAGCAGCAGCCAGATCGCGCCGAGGACGATCGGGCCGACGAAGATCGAGAAGACGTCGTAGCTCGGGAACGGTTGGCCGAGGACGCGGACCACGCCGGCCAGCCCCGGCGCCTTCGGGCCGAGCAGGTCGTCGGGGCCCCAGGCCCAGAGCGCGGCGTCGCGGAGGACGAGGACGATGGCGAAGGTTGCGAGCAGCTGGTAGAGCTCGGGCGCGCCGTAGAGGCGGCGCAGGACGAGCATCTCGACCACCGCGCCGAGCGCGGCGACGGCGAGCGCGGCGAGCAGCACGCTGCTCCAGAAGCCGAGCGGTCCGGCACCGAGCGCCGCCGTCAGCGCGACCGCACCGTAGACGCCGAGCATGTAGAACGAGCCGTGCGCGAAGTTGACGATCCGCGTCACGCCGAAGATCAGCGACAGGCCGCTCGCGACGAGAAAGAGCGCCGACGCCGACGCCAGGCCGGTCAGCACTTGCAGGACGATCGAGGATGCATTCATGCGGTCGTCCCGGCGTCGTGCGAGGCGGCGCCGACGGGATCGTTCGGTGCGCCGGTCAGTCGATCGGGCGCATCTTGCTGATCTCCTCGTCGCTCGGCAGGACGTGGGCGCCGTCGACGTAGGCGTAGTCGGTCATCACGCCCTTGTCGCCCTCGAGCTTGGTCCGACCGAGAAAGGCGCCCATCGTCGACTGGTGGTCGATCGCGCGATACGTGATCTTGCCGAACGGCGTCGTCACCTGCAGGCCGCTGAACGCGGCGATCAACTTCTCGGTGTCGGTCGACTTCGCCTTCCTGATGCCTTCGGCGATCGACCAGATCGTGGAATAGCCGACCACCGAGCCGAGCTTGGGATATTCGTGGTACTTGCGGAAGTAGGCGAGGAAGAACTTCTTGTGGTCCTCGGTCTGGATGCCGTAGTACGGATAGCCGGTGACGATCCAGCCGACCGGCGCCTCGGCCTTGAGCGGCTCGATGTACTCGGGCTCGCCCGTCAGCAGGCTCACCACCGGCCGGCCCTTGAAGAGCTCGCGCGTGTTGCCCTCGCGAACGAACTTCGACAGGTCGGCGCCGAACAGGACGTTGAAGATCGCATCGGGCTTAGCGTCGGCGAGCGCCTGGGTGACCGCGCCGGCCTCGATGCGGCCGAGCGGCGTTGCCTGGTCGGGCAGGAACTCAACGTCGGGCTGAAGCTTCCTCAGCATTGCCTTGAAGGTTGCCGCCGCCGACTGGCCGTACTCGTAGTTCGGGTAGACGACGACCCAGCGCTTCTTCTGCAGCTTGGCCGCCTCGGGCACCAGCATCGCCACCTGCATGTAGGTGTTGGGGCGGAGACGAAAGGTGTAGTGGTTGCCGTTCTGCCAGGTGACCTTGTCGGTCAGCGGCTCGGAAGCGAGGAAGAAGACCTTCTTCTGCTTGGCGAAGTCGGTGACGGCAAGGCCGATGTTGGAGAGGAACGTTCCGCAAAGGAGCGCGACGCCTTCGCGCGAGACGAGCTCCTCGGCGACCCGGACCGCATCGCCGGGGTTGCCGTTGTCGTCGCGCGAGATCACCTGCAGCTTCTTGCCGAGCACGCCGCCGGACGCATTGACCTCGTCGACGGCGAGCTCCCAGCCCTTCTTGTACGGGTCGAGGAACGCAGGCTGCGCCTTGTAGCTGTTGATCTCGCCGATCTTGATCGTGTCCTGTGCGCGCGCCGGGGCGGCGGCGCCGAGCAGGACGCCGAGCGACGCGAGGACGGCGATGGGTTTCAGCATTGGATCTCCTGGAGAGAAACGAACGGAACAAGGCGAAGTGGCAATATCGCGGCTCGCATCGGAGAGCGGCGATGGACGTACCCAGTTTCAGCGAATTCGAGGCGATGGCGCGGCGCGAGGGCTATGACGAGGTCGTGCCGCGCGACTGGCCGGCGGGCACGACGATCGAGCTCCACGAGCACCCGTTTGCGGTCCGGGCGCTCGTCGTCGCCGGCGAGATGTGGCTCACCGAAGTCGCGACGACGCGCCACTTGCAACCCGGCGACAGCTTCGAGCTCTCCGCCGGCGCGCCGCACGCCGAGCGCTACGGCGTGGTCGGCGCGACCTACTGGGCGGCGCGCCGCCATCCGAAGCGCTGAGCGGGGTCTCGCCATCGTCTCGGCTCAGGCGACGGCGATGTCGCTCGACTGGATCCGCTTGACGCCGGCCTTGGTCATGTTGTCCCACGCCGCCTTGAGCGAGCCGTTGAGGTCGATGCCGCGCGACGCGTCCTCGATGACGTAGGCCTTGAAGCCGGCCTTCTTGGCGTCGAGCGCGGTCCAGGCGACGCAGAAGTCGGTCGCGAGGCCGCACACGTAGACGGTGTCGACGCCGTGCGCCTTCAGATACGCGGCCAGGCCGGTCGACGTCTTGCCGTCGGCTTCCATGAACGCCGAGTAGCTGTCGGTGCCCTGGTGATAGCCCTTGCGGATGATGAGCTGCGCCTTTGGCAGCGAGAGATCCTTCACCAGCGCCGCATCAGGCGTGCCTTGCACGCAGTGGTCGGGCCAGAGCACCTGGGTGCCGTAGCCGAGCTTGGTCGTCTCGAACGGCTTCTTGCCGGCGTGGGCCGACGCGAATGAGATGTGGCCCGGCGTATGCCAGTCCTGCGTGACGATGACGTTCTCGAACGCCGCCGCAAGCTTGTTGATGACCGGAACGACCTGCTCGCCGCCCTTGACCGGCAGCGTGCCGCCGGTGACGAAGCAGTTCTGCACGTCGATGACGAGCAGCGCGCTCTTCGCATCGGGCTTGATCGTCGCCGCCGCGAACGCGAGCGGCGTGCCGGCGACGCCGAGCAGGCCCGCGGCGCCGAGCTGACGAACGAACTGCCTGCGTTGCATCCCTTCCATGGTGTCCTCCGTGCCGTTGCGACGCTGCCCCATGCAGCGATCGTGCCGCCGCCTGCGCGCCGGCGCTCCGGGCACGCTAGCGCTGGCCGTCGAACTTCGCAATCTCGTCAGCCCCAAGGCCGCCGACGCGCGCGTGCGGTCGCGCGCCGGTCGTCATCGCGATGACGAGCAGCATCTCGTCGGACCGCGGCGCGTCGGCGACGCGCACCTCGACCGAGTCGAAGTGGCTGCGCACGTAGGCGGCGACACGGTGGTGGATCGGGATGTCGATCGAGGCGCCGGCGGCGCCGATCTTGGTCGTCGACGGCACGATCGCGTGCGACCCTTCGAGCAGGTCGCGCATGCCGTAGCCGCCGGGGACGTGCCAGAGCGCGCCGTGCTCGAGCTCGCCGCCGATGCCGATCATGGCGCCCTTGCCATACGCCTCGATCCGGCTCGGCCCGCCGAGCGCTTCGACAAGGCGCGCCGCCATCTCGCGGCCGAGCGGCTTCAGTGCCTCCATCAGCGGCTGGATGTCGGCCACGTACCGCCCGGCGTAGGGATTGCGCAGGACGGCGGCGAGGCTGCCGCGGCGCAGCGGCCGGGCCAGACGCGGACCGTTGTCATGCCAGACGTCCTCGACGGTGCAGACGAGCTTGCGGACGTCGATCGCCGGGGCGGCGGCGCTGGCGGGGTAGAGCATCGGGAGGTCCTTTCGGTCGTTCAGCAAGGCAAGAGAGCGTGCGCATCGTCGGTGCGCACCAGAGCGTGGACAGGTGGCGTGCTCGACGTCGAGGTGGCGTTCGCCGGGAGCGCCGCGGCGACCTCGCCGACGACCGACCAGCGGCCCTGCAGCGAGAGCACGGCGGCAACGATGCGATCGGCGGCGACCTGCGCCCGCGCCTCGGCGACGCCGCGTGCGAGTGCCAGCGCGACGAGCGCGGCGGGCAATGGCGGTACGTTGCGCGTCACCAGGCGATCGCCGAGATCGCTGTCGTCGCGCAGCGCGCTCGCCGGCGCCCGGACGATGCGCGCATCGTCGACGTCGACCGCATTGGCGACGATCGTCGCCGCGGCGTCGGCGGCCGACGCGCTCGACGCGAGGATGGTGACGCTGTCGGCGATGCCGAGCGAGAAGCTTCGCCCGCGCCAGCCCGAGGTCGCGATTCCCCGGATCGCAGAGGCCGCGTCGATCGCGAAGCGGCCGTCGAGCGGCGTCGCGAAGCGGCCGCGCAGCGGATCGGCGCAGACGCCAATCGCGAACGACGCTTCCGGCCGAAGGCAAAGCGCGATGTCGCCGCCGTTGTTGACCGCTGCGCGGGCGATCGCCGGATCGTCGAACGCTGCGATCAGCTCCTCGGCGACGCTGCCAGCGACCGCCGCCATCGCGGTGATGAAGCGGCCGTCGGCGGCATGCGGCCGGCACGCCGCGACCATGCGCCGCGCGACCGGCCCGCGCGGCGAAAGAGACTGTCCAGGAGGCGCGCGCAGATCGGCGCGCAGCAATGGCAGCTCCGCCGCCAGCTCGGCGAGCAGCGGCTGGAAGCGCGACCACGCGCGCTCGACGGCAGCGGCGACCGCGTGCGCGTCGCCATCGGCGGCGACGATGCAGTCGATTGGGCCGTGCTGGAAGTGCCAGCGGCGGTCGTCGAGGCGGCGGCGGACGGCGCCTGACGTGCCCTGCCCGCTCATCGGTCCGGCCTCGCGATCGTTCGCAATGGCCACGGCACTCCCGGCTCGGCGCCGATCACCCGCCAGCCGCCGCGCGCGAGGACGTCGTCGAGGCGCTGGACGCGATCCATGTGGCCACCGAGCGCGCGGTAGTCGTCGAGCCGCATCGTGAACTCGATCGGCGAGACGATCGCCGGCGTCGGCACCGAGCCGAAGCTGTCCGCGGGCATTCTGGCGACATCGACCATCACCGTGATGCCGCCGCCCGGCCAGATGTAGACCGGCGCGCCGCCGCAGGTGACGTTCACGAGCAGCGACTTGATCGAGCGCGTCAGCGCGACCGGGTTCTCGGTGACTCCGGCGCGCAAGCTGCCTCCGGCGCCGGCGACATAGAGCACCGAGCAGAGCGAAGGCTCGCAGTTCTCGCCGATCCGGGCGACGACGTGGCGCACGGCGTCGGGCATCTCGGCCCGCCGCGGCACGAGGTCGTCGTCGAGGACGAACCAAGCCGAGTCCTCGCCCGTGGTCGAGACCATGAGCAGCCGCAGCCCCGGGCGCGCGCCATGCTTCTGGTCCCAGCCCTCGACGATCGAGAGCGGGTCGCTGATGTCGGTGCCGCCCCAGCCCGAGCCGGGATGCGCGACCTGGAAGTAGCGTCCCGGCGTCGACTTGCGGCCGCGGACGCGAATCCCGCTCGGCGCCATGTCGAGGAACTTGCCGGCCTGGTGCTCGGAGAGGACGCCGGTGATGTGATCGTCGACAACGACGACCTCGTCGACATGGCCGAACCATTGCTTGGCGAAGATGCCGATCGTCGCCGAGCCGCAGCCGACGCGCATCCGCTGCTCCTCGACGCCATCGACGACCGGTGGCTGGTCGGCGGCGACGACGACGCTGGCGCCGCCATCGATCTCGAGCTCGACCGGCTGCTTGTTGCCGAGCGCCATCATCAGCTCGCACGTGACCCGGCCTTCCTTCTTCGAGCCGCCGGTGAGATGGTGGACGCCGCCGAGGGCGAGGAACTGCGAGCCGTACTCGATCGTGCTGACGTGTCCGACCGCCTCGCCGCGGTGATGCACGGTCGCCTGCTCGGGGCCGAGGTAGCGATCGGTGTCGATCTTCACCTTGAAGCTGCAGTAGCTGAAGATGCCTTCCGTGACGACGGTGACGAGATCGACGCCCTCGTGCTTGGAGGCGACGATGAAGGGCGCCGGCTTGTAGTCGGGGTACGTCGTCCCCGAGCCGATGCCCGAGACGAACACCGGCGCGTCGGCGGTAACGAGCGAGCCGTCCCAGCCGCCGTCCTGCGCCGCCTGCCAGGCGACGAGATCGGTGCCGGCCCTGGCGACGAGGTGCAAGGTGTCGAGCCGCTTCAGCTGGCCGTCGACGTTGCCGTAGCGGTCGCACGCGCCGAGCTTGCCCGGGCCGATCTGGCACAGGACCGGGCAGGCTTCGCAGCGGACCTTGTCGGCCGCCATCCGCTCGGGCGCGCGCGAGTGCTCGAGCACCGTCGGCTTCGACTCGGCGTCGACGGCCTGGCCATCAGAGCGCGCAGCGAAGTGCGCCGGCTCGTTCATCGCTGCTTTGACGCCAGCAGCGCGACGCGCAATCGCGCCGGCGTCACCGGCACTTCGCGCATCCGCACGCCGGTCGCGGCGTGGATCGCGTTCAGGATCGCGGGCGCGGTGGCGACGAGCGCCGGCTCGCCGACGCCTTTCGCGCCCCACGGGCCGAGCGGCTCCGGGTCCTCGATCAGGTGCACGGTGATCGGCGGCACGTCGCCGACGGTCGGGATCAGATAGTCGTGCAGGTTGTCGGTGCGGCCGTTGACGTACTCCTCCATCAGCGCCATGCCGATCCCCTGCGCGATGCCGCCGTGGATCTGGCCTTCGACGAGCGTCGGATGGATCGCATGACCGACGTCGTGCGCCGCGTGGACGTGACGCAGTCCGACCGTGCCGAGCTCGATGTCGACCGCGACCTCGGCGATCTGCGCGGCGAAGCCGTAGGTCGCGTACGGAACGCCCTGGCCGTCGGCGTCGAGTGGAACGGTCGGTGGGTCGAAGTGACCGCTGCCGACAAAGAGGTCGCCGGGCTCGCCGACGACCGCGACTGCGCCGGTAGCGTCGCTCGCACCGCTGCTCGCGACCGCGGGCGGCAGCCCGCGCAGCCCGATCGTGCGTTCGACGCCGCCGCAGCGACCGACCAGCCAGTCGGGCTCGAGCGCGAGGACGACGCTTGCCGGGTCGCGGTCGGCAAAACCGAGCCGCGCGAGCAACTGGCAGCGCAGATCGGCGCCCGCGCCGCGCGCCGCATTGCCGGAGACGAAGGTCTGCCGCGATGCCGACGACTTGCCGGCATCGGCGGTGCGGTCGGTGTCGCCCATCACCTGCTCGACACACGTGAGCGGCAGGCCGACGGCGTCGGCGAACATCTGGGCCATGATCGTGGCGCTGCCCTGGCCGATTTCCTGGGCGCCGTTGTAGAGCATCAGATGGGCGCCGCGTTCGCCGGTCCAGCGCAGCGTACCGACCATCGTCGAGGGATTGGCGATCACGGTGTTGCCGATGCCGTACCACATGCAGGCGATGCCGGCGCCGCGCCGCTCGGGCGAGCCGCGCGCGACTGCGGCGGCGTTGGCGTCGCGCGCCGCCGCCAGCGCTGCCCGCCACGCCGGCCGCAGCGCGTCGAGACACGCTTGCAGGCCGACGCTTGCCGCCAGCGTCTGCCCGGTCGGCGTCGTGTCGCCGGCGACGAGGGCGTTGCGGTAGCGGAACTCGAGCGCGTCGATCCCCGTGCGCTCGGCGAGCTCGTCGATCAGCAGCTCGCCGAGCAGCGTCGACTGCGGCACGCCGAAGCCGCGGAACGCGCCGGCGACGCTGTTGTGCGTCAGCACGGCACGCGTCAGCGCGCGCACGTTCGCGACCCGATACGGGCCGCTTGCGTGGATCGGCACCCGGTTGGCGACCGTCGGTCCCCACGATGAGTAGGCGCCGGTATTGAAGTCGCCGGCGAAGTCGAATGCGACCAGCCTGCCGTCGCCGTCGCACGCCGCGCTCGCGCGCATCGCGGCCGGATGCCGCTTGGTGCTCGACAGCATCGACTCGGGCCGCTCGTAGACGAGGCGCACTGCGCGGCCGAGCTTCCACGCGGCGACGGCGAGAAGCGGCTGCACCGAGAGGTCGAGCTTGCCACCGAAGCCACCGCCGATCGCCGACGGCACGATGTGCACCTGCACCGGTTCGACGGCGAGCACGTTCGCGACCTCGTCGCGATCCAGGTACGGCGTCTGCGTGCAGGCGAAGATGCGGACGCGGCGAAACGAGCCGCTCGCGCCGGCAGCTTCGATCTCGGCGAAGCCGGCCTCGGGCTCGAGGTAGGCGTGCTCGACGTGGCGGGTCTCGAACGACGCCGTCGCGACGTGCACCGCGCCAGCGATCGCGGCATCGACGTCGCCGCAAACGACCCGGCCGCGGCAGAGCACGTTGTCGGGGTAGCGGGCGTGGACCGGCATCCCCGCGGCGGCGGCGGCGAGCGCGTCGGTGCTCGTCTCCGGCGCCGGCAGCGGCGTGTAGCGGATCGGCAGCTCGGCGAGGTCGATCGCCTCGACGGTCGCGGCATCGCCGACGAGGGCGAGCACCGCTTCGCCACGGAAGCGAACGACGCCGTCGGCAAGCACCTGCTGGTCGCGCAGGTCGGCAAAGATGGCGAACGCGTTGCGCGGCACGTCGGCGGCCGTGACGACGTCGACCAGCCCCGGCCAGCGCGCAAGCAGCGGCGCGAGGTCGCCGATCGACACGCGTGCGTGCGGATGCGGCGAGCGGACGACGCGCATCGTCAACACGGGCTCGGCGGGGGCCGGCAACGCGTCGGCGCCGAAGCGCTCGGCGCCGGTGACCTTCGCCTGCGCATCGACGCGCGCGACGCGTGCGCCGACGGCATGGCCCGCGGCCGCGATCGGCGCGTCGGCAACCGTGCCGGCGCCGACCGCGAGCACCGCTTCGACGATTTTGCGATAGCCGGTGCAGCGACAGAGGACGCCGGCGAGCGCGTCGCGCACGTCGGCTTCCGTCGGCCGCGGGGTCCGCCGCAGCAGCGCCGCCGCGCTCATCAGCATTCCCGGCGTGCAGATCCCGCACTGGGCGGCGCCGTGGGCGACGAACGCGCGTTGCAGCGCCGACAGCGCGCCGTCGGCGCCGGCGAGGCCTTCGACCGTGGTCACGGCACGGCCGTCGCACTGGCCGACGCCGACGATGCACGAGCAGACCTCGTCGCCGTCGAGCAGCACGGTGCAGGCGCCACAGTCGCCGGCGTGGCATCCGATCTTGGTGCCGGTGAGGCCGAGCTCGTCGCGCAGCGCGTCGGCAAGGCGCCGGGTCGGGTCGCCGGCGAGCTGGCGTGGCGCGCCGTTGACCTCGATCCGGACGATCTGGATCGTCGGCAGGTCGCGCGCCGTCATGACACGGCGGCCGCGACGATGTCGCGCAGCGCGCGGCCCAGCAGGGTGCGCGTCGCGTCGAGCCGGTAGGCGGCGCTGCCGCGCAGGTCGTCGATCGGCGCGAGCGGCGCCAGATCGGCGGCCTCGACCAGCGCCGCAAGGTCGCTCCGCAGCGAGGTGCCGACGAGGCGTGCCTCGAGGGCGGGCAGCCGGCGCGCCGCCGCGGCACAACTGCCGACGGCGGCGCCAGCGGCGACGATCGCGTCGTCGCTGTCGCTGTCGACGACGAGCGCCACCGTCGTCACCGCGATCGTCAGATAGCGGCGGCCGCCGAGCTTGGCGAACACCGAGCGAGCGCGGGCGCTGCGGGCCGGGATGCGAATGGCGACGACGAGCTCGTCGGCGGCGCGCGCCGTCTGCCGGTTACCGACGAGGAATCGCTCGAGCGGCAGCGTGCGCTCGCCGCGCTCGCTCCGCAGGACGACGCTGGCGCCGAGCGCGAGCAGGACCGGCGTGCCGTCGGCGGCGGGCGAAGCGTTGCAAAGGTTGCCGGCGACCGTGCCGGCGTTCTGGATCTGGACGCCGCCGACCTCGCGCGCCGCCGCCTGCAGCGCGCCTAGCAGCGGCGGCAGATCGGCGCGGATGACGTCGGTCCATCTCGTCGTCGCGCCGATCGTCCAGCCGCTGTCGTCGCAACGGATGCCGCGCAGCTCGGCGATGGCGGTGATGTCGAGCAGCGGCACCGCGACGGATCGGCCGACGTGCGCAGGATAGAGGTCGGTGCCGCCGGCGAGCACCGCCCACGGGCCGGCGGCGAGCAGCGCCGCGGCCTGCGCGATCGAAGCGGGGCGCTCGAAAGGTTGCTGCATGCGGAGTCCGGGATCCTCGGCACGAAGCCGATGAATGAAGTGTTTACTTCATTGGCGACTCAATCTAGCATGCCGCGGCGCGTTTGCAAAGACTTCTCGATCCGGAGCCTCCGATGGCCGTAGCCCGCGACCCGGTCCAGACGCAGCGGCGCATCCTTCGCGCGGCGCGCAACGAGTTCATGCGCCACGGCTACAGCGGCGCACGCATCGAGCGCATCTCGCGCGCCGCGCGCTCGAGCGACCGGATGATCTACTACTACTTCGCGAGCAAGGAAACGCTCTACCTTCAGGTGCTCGAAGGCGTCTACAGCGACCTCGGCGACGCCGAGAGCGCGCTTGCGCTCGATCCCTCGCGGCCGAAGCAGGCGCTCGAGCAGCTGGTCGACTTCACCTGGCACTACTACCTCGAGCATCCGGAGTTCGTCGCTCTGCTGAGCAACGAGAACCTGATGCGCGGCAAGCACATCACCAAGTCGGTCAAGGTCAAGGTGCTGTCGCGGCCGGTGATCGGGATTTTGGGGACAATACTGGCCGAGGGTGCCCGCCAGGGTGTGTTCCGGCGCGGCCTCGACGTCAAGAAGGTCTACCTGACGCTCGCCGCGCTCGGGTACTTCTATCTCTCCAACCGATTCACCCTGTCGAGCTTCCTCGGCACGGATCTCATGCAGGTGGCCGAACGCGATGCCTGGCTGGCTGAGATCCGGCGCGTGATGACCGCAGCGGTGAGCGCCTCCGACGGCGCGAAGGACAGCGTCGCGAAAGCAAGATAAATGGCGGCATACAACACTCAGAAGGTCCTGACGGTCCACCACTGGAACGAATCGCTGTTCACGTTCACGAGCACGCGCGGTACGAGCCTGCGCTTCGAGAGCGGCCATTTCGTGATGGTCGGCATCATGGTCGACGGCAAGCCGCTCATGCGCGCGTACTCGATCGCCAGCGCGCACTACGAGGAGCACCTCGAGTTCTTCAGCATCAAGGTGCCGAACGGGCCGCTCACCTCGCGCCTGCAGCACATGCAGGTCGGCGACGACGTGCTGGTCGGCAACAAGCCGACCGGAACGCTGGTGCTGACCGACCTGCTGCCGGGGCGCTTTCTCTACCTGTTCGCGACCGGCACCGGGCTGGCACCGTTCATGAGCATCATCCGCGACCCCGCCACCTACGAGCGGTTCGAGAGGATCGTCCTCGTGCACGGCGTGCGCAAGGTCGACGAGCTGGCCTACGCGGACCTGATCGCGCACGACCTGCCGCGCCACGACCACCTCGGCGAGCAGGTGCGCGCGCAGCTCGTCTACTACCCGACCGTCACCCGCGAGCCGTTTCGCAACCAGGGCCGACTGCCCGAGCTGATCGCCAACGGCAAGCTGTGCCGCGACATCGCCTTCCCGCAGATCGACCCGAAAGCCGACCGCGCCATGATCTGCGGCGGCCCGGCGATGCTGAAGGACATGCGCGCGGTCCTCGACGAAGCCGGGTTCACGATCTCGGCCGGGATCGGACAGGCGGGCGACTACGTCATCGAGCGCGCCTTCGTGGAGAAATAGTCCGCGAAAGGTCCTGGCTTGCGGCGAGTGGCGCGGGCGAAGACGCGACCGGGCAGCAGGCCCTCCAGCACGCGCTTTGCTCGCTCAGTCGTCACCAGTTCACAGACCGCAAGCCACGACTCACTCGATCACTTGGTCGGCGGCGAGCAGCAACGCATTCGGCACGACGATCCCGAGCGCCCTTGCGGCGCGCATATCGATGACGAGCTCGAGCTTGGTCGCTTGCTCGAACGGAATCTCGCCTGGCTTCGCGCCCTTCAGGATCGCATCGACGAGCGTTGCCGCGCGCTTGAAGATGGCGGGAAAGTCCGATTGGTACGAGGCCAGCGCGCCACCGGTCAGGAAATCGCGACCGCCCCAGACCGACGGCAGCCGGTGCTTCAGGCAGAGCGCGTTGAGCCGGGCGCGATTGGTGTAGGTGTTGGTGTCGGCAAGCACGATCACGCCGGCGATGCCGTCGCGCACCATCGCTTTCCACGCGGCCTCGCTCTCCTTCAGATCGCGCGCCTCGTAGACGCGGACCTGCAGGCCGAGCGCACGGCCCCATTCGAGCATGCCGGCGTCCAGCAGCGATTGGGTGGCGCCCTCGCGCCCGGCAACGACACCGACCAGCTTCGCCGTGGGCAAGAGGTCGCGCAACAGCTGCAGGCGCTTGGCGACGAGCTCGGTCCCCCAGGAGCTGATGCCGGTGATGTTGCCGCCGGGACGCGGCATCGTTTCCGCGAGGCCGGTCTCGACCGGGTTGTCGACCGCCACCGCGACCACCGGGACGCTGGTGGTCGCCCGCCGCACGACGCGCGCCGTGGCCGGAAACGCGGCGACCAGCACATCGAGCGGGAGCTTCAGGATCTCGTCGATGACCTCGGGCAGCGCGTCGCGCTTGCCGTTGGCGGACCGCAGCTCGAGCACGTAGTGCTGGCCCTCGATCTGGCCGAGCTCGCGTAGCCCCTGGCGCAGCGATCCGATCAACGAGCGCTGGATCGCGTCGTCGATCGGCGGCTCGATGACGAAGCCGATCCGCGCCTTGCGGGCGACGATCTGCGCGAACGTCCGACTCGACGCCGCCGGCACGACGAGGAGGAAGACCGCGCAGGCGAGACGACGGTGCATGGCCGGGCGATGTCCGGAGGGCTTGGAGCGCCAGCGTCGGCGCGCGGCCCGTTCTAGGTCGCGACCCGCTTGGCGAGCAGCGCGTTGCCCGCGCGCGAGACGGGTTTGCGCCCGAGGACGCCCGAGATGAACGCCGCGGCGTCGACGACGCCGTCGAGCGCGACGCCGGTCTCGATGCCGAGGCCGTCGAGCAGGAACAGCACGTCTTCGGTCGCGACGTTGCCGGTCGCGCCCTTTGCGTAGGGGCAGCCGCCGAGGCCGGCGACGCTGGCGTCGAAGGTCGCGATGCCGACTTCGAGGCTCGCGTAGACGTTGGCGATCGCCTGCCCGTAGGTGTCGTGGTAATGGCCGCTGACCTCGGCGACGGGATAGTGCTTGAGCGCGCGCCCAAGCGCTGCCTGGACGCGCTTCGGGGTGCCGACGCCGATCGTGTCGGCGACGCCGCAGTGGTCGACCCCGAGCTCCTTGATCAGGCGGACGACGCGCTCGACCTCGTCGGCATTGACCTCGCCCTGGTACGGGCAGCCGAGCGCGCACGAGATGGCGCCGCGCACCTTGATGCCGTGTCGCTTCGCGGCCTCGACCACCGGCCGGAAGCGCTCGATGCTCTCGGCAATCGAGCAGTTGATGTTCTTCTGGCTGAACGCCTCGGTCGCTGCCGCGAAGACGACAATCTCGTCGGGCCACTCCGCATGCGGCGCCGAAAGGGCGGCGTCGAGCCCTTTCATGTTCGGGATCAGCACCGAGTAGCGGACGCCCGGCTTGCGTTCGATGCCGGCGAGGACCTCGGCGTTGTCGGCCATCTGCGGCACCCACTTCGGGCTGACGAAGCTCGTCACTTCGATCTCGCGCAGCCCGGCCGCCTGCAGCCGATGGACGAGCTCGATCTTGACCGCGGCGTCGACGGTCTGCTTCTCGTTTTGCAAGCCGTCGCGCGGGCCGACGTCGACCAGGGTGACGCGGGAAGGCAGCATGACCTCTTTCCTTTCGCGATGCGCTACTGCTCGAAGCGCGCGACGTAGCCGCCCCGCATGCGCCGCATCAGCCGGGCGATGAAGCGCCAGAGCACCCACACGACGACCAGCGAGACGACGACGACCGCCGCGAGAACGCCCAGGGCGACGACCGGATGCACCCACGACAGCCACAGCATCACCGGCACGGCGCCGTCGCCGATGAGCGAGAGCAGGATGTTCGAGAACGGCTCGGGCGAGGCGTTGGCCGAGGCGCGCGTCGTCAGCTTGGCGGCGTGGCTGGTCGCCGCGAGCGTTCCCCCCATCAGCGCGGCGGCGGTCACCCAGCTCGCCTGGTCGCCACCGAACACCGCCGCCGCGAGCGCCGCGCCGGCGGGAATGCGAACGAAGGTGTGGATCGCATCCCAGACGCTGTCGAGGCCCGGGATCTTGTCGACGAAGAACTCGATGAAGAGCATCAGGCCGCTGGCACCGAGGACGACCGGATTCGCGAGCACGTGCAGGTCGCCGGGCAGGGCAACCCAGCCGAGGCGGCCCGCCACGCCGGTGAGAAAGACGACGGCATAGAGGCGCAGCCCGCTCGCCCAGCCGAGCGCGGCGGCGATGGCGATGAGCTGGGTGAGGTCGAGGTTCACGGTGTCTTGCCCGGCTGGGTGCCGAGCGGCGCGTTGGCGTCGGCAGCAGGCGCCAGCCATTTTGGCGCCCTCTTGTCGAGAAAACTCTGGATGCCTTCGCGACCTTCTTCGCTGGCGCGGATGTCGGCGATCCGGCGCGCCGTGTCGGCGCGCAGCCCGGCGCTGATCTCGCGGCCGGCGACGTCCTGGACGAGCCGCTTGCACGCCCGCGTCGCGTGCGGCCCGTTGGCGACGATCGCGCCGACGACGCGGCCGACGACATCGTCGATCGCCTCCGTCGGGCACGTCTCGTGCGCGAGCCCCATCGCCTTCGCCTCGGCAGCCCCGAAGCGCTCGGCGGTGACGAAGTAGCGCCGCGCCGCCTGCTCGCCCATCGCGCGGACGACGTACGGGCTGATCGTCGCCGGCAGCAGGCCGAGCCGCGCTTCGCTGAGTGAGAAGGTGACGCCCTCGGCGACGACGCGGATGTCGCACACCGAGGCGATGCCGAGGCCGCCGGCGTAGCAATCGCCGTGGATGCGCGCGACCACCGGCACCGGACAGCTGTAGAGCGACCACAGCATTTCGGCCAAGCGCGCCGCGTCGGCATGGTTCTGCTGCCACGTGAACTGCGCCGCCTCGCGCATCGCGCCGAGATCGGCACCGGCGCAGAACGCCTTGCCGCTGCCGCCGAGGACGATGGCCCGCACGCCGTCCTCGCCGGCGAGCGCAGCGAAGACAGCCGCCAGCTCGCCGATCAGCGTCGCATTCAAGGCATTGCGCACCTCGGGCCGGTCGAGCCAGACGCGAGCGACCTCGCCATCGCGCTCGATCCGGAGAGTCTTCGCCGTCATGTCGTCTCTTTCAATCCTGCTGCCGTTGCCAACCGCGGCTCGTCGGCGCGGCAAGGGTAGCCCATTGCGGCCCGCTCAGTAGCGCTTGGCCACTTCATCGAGCATGACCTCGGTGGCGCCGCCGCCGATCGCGAGGACGCGGGCGTCGCGCCAGAGCCGCTCGATCACCGTGCCGCGCATGTAGCCCATGCCGCCGTGGAACTGCTGGCACGCCTGCACGACCTCGATGACGAGCTCGCCGGCCAGCGCCTTCAGCATCGAGATCTCCTGGACGACGTCGTCGCCCCGCGTCACCCGCCAGGCGCAGTGGTACATGAACGCGCGCGCGGCGCGCACGCGGGCATCGAGCATGGCGAGGCGCTGGCGGACGACCTGCATGTCGAACAAGGTCGCGCCGAACGCGCGCCGGTCGCGGACGTGCTCGAGGGTGACACGCAGCGCCTGCATCGAGTGGCCGACCGCCATCGCCGCGAGCGCGATGCGCTCGGTCTGGAAGTTCTTCATCACCGCATGGAAGCCACGGTGTTCCTCGCCGAGCAGGTTCGCAGCCGGGATGTGGCAGTTCTCGAATACGAGCTCCGCGGTGTCGGACGAGAGCCAGCCGGTCTTGTCGAGCTGGCGGCCGACGCTGAATCCGGGCGTTCCCTTCTCGACCGCGAAGATCGAGATGGCGTGCCGGGCGCTGCCGGTGCGCGCGGCGACGAACACGAGGTCGGCGTGGACGCCGTTGGTGATGAAGAGCTTGGTGCCGTTCAGCAGCCACTCGCTGCCGTCGGCTGAGCGCGCCGCAGTCGTGCGGATGCCGGCGACGTCGGATCCCGCGCCGGGCTCGGTGACGGCGACGGCGGTGATCGTCGTCCCCGCGGTGATGCCCGGCATCCAGCGCGCGCGCTGCGCGGCGCTGCCGGCGTGGTGCAGGTGCGGGCTCGCCATGTCGGTGTGGACGAGCACGGTGATGATGAAGCCGCCGAAGGTCGATTGCGACAGCGCCTCGGCGAAGACGAGGTTCGTGAGCGCGTCGGCATCGCCGCCGCCGTAGGCTCCTTCATACATCAGGCCGAGCAGCCCCGCGGCGCCCAGCTTGCGCAGCACCTCGCGCGGCGTCAGGCCGGCGTCTTCCCATGCCAGCGCGTGCGGCTCGACCTCGCGGCCGAGAAAGCGCGCGATCTGGTCACGCAGCAACTCGTGCTCGGCAGTGAGGTAGATGTTGTCCATCGGCGGGCGCGAGTCTAGGAAAACAGCGTCGCCTCGCTCCAGCCGAGCGCGCGCAACTCGTCGCTGCGCAGATGCGCCTCGCTCGGCAGCAGGAACTCGTCGAGCTGCGGCGGCTTGACGGCAGTGCCCGCGAGCATCGCGTGCACCTGGCCGCGGTGGTGGACTTGGTGGTTGAGCAGATGGGCGATGACGTGGCCGCGCCGCTCGCGCTGGATGCGGCCGCTGCCGCGGTCCATGGCGACGACGTCGTCGAACGCGGCAGCCGTGAGCGTGCCGACGTGGTCGATGAAGCGTTGGTCGGACGCTGTCTGCGCCGCCGCGAGCGCTGCGAGCGGCACCCCTGCCGGCGCCGTGCTCCAGACGCGCTCCATGTCAGCCTCGCCGTGCAGCGCCGCGAGGTAGTAGAGGTCGACCGCGAGGATGTGCTCGAGCGTCGTCGCCAGGCTGGGAAAAAAGCTCGTTCGCGGCGCCGTGTATTCGGCGTGCGAGAGCGGCCGCATCGCCTCGTGCAGACGGTGGTTGGCGAGGCGATTGGCGTGCGCCTGGATGCGCAGGAATGCGAGCAGCTCCATCGTCGTCCCTTCAGGCGCCGAGCCGTGCCGCAAGCGCGTCGAAGTCGCGCGCGACGTGATCGAAGACGCGATCGCCCGGCGGGTCGTGCAGCTCGCCGGAAGGCCCGTATTCGAGCGGCCGCGGCACGTACGCCGTGCGCAGGCCGGCGCGCGCCGCGCCGGCGAGATCGCTCGGATGCGCGGCGACCATCAGCAGCTCGGCTGGTGCGACGTCGAGCATGCGCGCCGCGCCGAGATAGACCTCGGGATCGGGCTTGAAGTGGCCGAACATCTCGGCCGAGAGGACGCAGTCCCACGGCAACCCGGCACGCTTGGCCATGGCGACGAGGAGCGAAACGTTGCCGTTCGAAAGCGTCGCGATCGTGAACCGACGCTTCAGCCGGTCGAGGCCGGTGACCGCGTCGGGCCACGGATCGAGGCGATGCCAGACCCGGTTGAGTGCGCCGCGCTCGCCCTCGTCGAGCGCGGCGAGGCCGAAGCGCGGCAGCAACGTCTCGAGGATGTCGCGATGCAGTCGGTCGACCGTCGTCCAGCCGATCTCGCCGCTGCGCACGCGCTGCATCGCCGGCGGGTAGCCGGCGCGCCAGGCGTCGGCGAATGCTGGCCAGTCGACTGCGATGCCTTTCGCTGCCGAGAGCGCCGCGCCGTCGCGAACGATGCCTGCGCGCCAGTCGACGACGGTGCCGAAGACGTCGAAGACGAGGGCGCGAATGGCGGTCGGGGTGGGCGAAGTCATGTCGCGTCGAGGGTCGGGGCACGGGTATTTTCGGCTGCTTCGCGCGCCACGTCTGCGTCCGGGTAGAGCGCGTGCAGACAAGCCCAGGCGGCGGCGCGGACGATCGGCTCGAGCCGCGCGGCGAGCGCGCCGGTGGCGGCGTCGCCGTTGTCGCCGCCGAGCGCGCGCTCGGCCCACGCTCTGTCGAGCGCCTCGCGCCAGGGCGCGAGCGCGGCGACGACGACGTCGTTCCAGTGCGGCGGCGATTCGCCCCGCGCCCAGTCGCCGCGACCGCGGCCGAAGTGCGCGACCGCCAGATAACGCAGAAGCACCGCCTCGACGAGCGCGTCGAGCGTCTCCGCCGTCCAGGCCACGAACGAGCGGTCGGTGCCGCGGACGAGATTGACGCCGCGCGCCAGCCCGGCGCCGCCGAGCGCGCCCAGGATGCCGCCGGTGATGAGGCCGCCGCCGAGCGTCAGGCCGCCGCTCAGCACGTCGGCCTTGAGCCCCAGCAGCGCGCCGGTGACGGCACCGCCCCACAGTGCCGCCTGCGTCTCGTCGAGGCGAAGGCGCATCTCGGTCTCCTTCGCCAGCCGCTCGAGGACGTCGCGCTCGGCAGTGCCGCCGAGGCCGTGCAGGCCGATCAGCGCGAGCGTGTTGGCGCGCGCTTCGGCGTCGAGCCGATCGGCGAGCGCCCGCTGCGCGATGACCGTCGGCGTGTCGTCGGCGTTGCCGATGCCGATCGCCGCACCCGCCTGGCGCAACCGCGTGCGCAAGTCCCCGCGCTCTGGCAACGGCTCGGTCGCAAGCGCGGTCCGCGCGACGCTGGCCGCGATCGCGTGCATCGCCGCCGCGAAGGTCGCGTTGCGGCGCTCGCGCCAGACCAGGCGCAGGCGCTGCATCAGCGGGCCGCGCCCGGCCGGCAGCGCCGCCTCGACGGTGGCGAGTAGCGTCAGCTCCTGCACCCAGCAGCGCGCGAAGGCGTCGAGCGGCAGCACTGCGCGCACGATCGCAAAGCCCGCCAGTGCAAGACGCCAGCGCGCTTCGTCACCATCGCCTTGGGCGTGCGGCGCGCCGAGCTGGTTGAGAAGGACGATCACGGGCTTGCCGATCCAGCCGAGGAGCTCCATCTCGGGGCCGACGTACGCCGCCGCTTCCGGCGATTGCGACGCATCGACCAGATAGAGCATCACGTCGGCCTCGCCGTGCAGATGGCGCACTGCCTGCTGGCTGGCCCAGAACGGCCGGTCGCGCCAGCGGTCCCATGCCTCACCGAGGAAACGGACGATCGGCCGCTCGGCGCCGCGCAGCCGCTTGACGAGGCGCACCGTATCGCCGAAGCCGGGCGTGTCCCACAGGCAAAGCCGCTCGCCGTCCGCGGTCTCGAGCAGAGTATGGGACTCGACGAACTCGGTGACGTGCGGCGCGTCGCGGACTTCGCCGACGTCGCGGCCGAGCAGCGTCCGGGCGAGCGTCGTCTTGCCGGCGTTGGTGTGCGAGACGAGGCTGAGGGCGACGCTCTCGTGCTGCGAATCGACTGCGGCTTCGCTCACTGGACTACCTTTCGGCCAATGAGTGTCGCTGGTGTGCTGCCTTGCAGGGTTGTCCACGGCCGCGGCTGGTCGGCGCCTGCGACGAACCGGCCGAGCGCCGCGGTGGGCAAGCCGAGCTCGGTGGGCTTGACTTTCCGGCGTGCTTGCGCCGATGTTTCGTATCGACTTCCGTGCCCCCGGGGTGACTGCCTGGTGCGCTGGCCGCTCGACGGCCCGCACGAGACCCGCCGCCCTCGGGGTGCCGCAAGGCCCAAACGGGCCACAGGGTGTAGCGCCAAGGTGTCGAGCCAGGAGCGCCGATCAGTGAGCGTCCCGCATGGTCTTGCGGCCCGGCGAGTCATACCGCAACTTACTGGAGTTTGTCCATGAGTGAGTTCTTCGCTGGGCTGGGCGGGGCCAGCCAGGCGCACGCGATCTGCGTCGTCAACGAGCGTGGCGCGCTCCGCCTCCAACCTCCCAGCATCGAGCCGTTCAATTGCTGCTCAAAACACAGGGAGGCTGACCCAGGGTGTCTCATGGCGCGGCCTGGGCGCCGGGCATTGCAAACGCGGTCTGCAGCTCGGCTTCCATGGCCACCGCATCGGCATCCTCGAGCGCGACGACGACGGGCACGGCGCCAACCGCTTCGCCCCACCGTCGCCAGGCGTCGCGCCGTTCGGTGACGCGCTCGCCGACGGCGGCGAAGCGGCGATCGAACGCCGTTGCATCGACGACCGCAGCGACGACGGCGCCGCCCGGCGTCGCGGCGAGGAGCGCACGCAGGAACCGGCCCTGGTTCTCGAGCTCGGGAGTCGCGCTCAGATCGAACAGAGCGACCACATGCGTGCATGCGGAATCGATGCTCGGCGCGGCGTCGTCTTCGCGACCGAACCCAACCGTCGGTGCGAATTCGAGCGCCAAATGCGGCCCAAGCGCCGCGGCGAGCAGGGCCCTGAGGCCGAGCGTCGCCTGCGGCGTCGGCGCGATACCGTAGGGATAGACCGAGACGCGCGCCGGTCGGCCCCTGCGCAGGCGCACCAGCCGCTGGAAATACGGCGCGTCGAGCGGCAGCGCGAAACGGCGCGTTCGCGCCGCGACGATCGCAGCGCAGCCGAGCGCGAGCAGCGTGCGCGGCAGTACGACCGCGCCGACGAGCGTCAGCGCGATGAGATGGAGCCACGCTGCGGCCGGCGCGCCGACGACAGTGTCGCCGCGCGTCGCCCGCAGCGCGGCGAACGCGGCCTCGTCCGGCAACGCGATCGCCGCGAGCCGGGCCGCCGGGCCGAAGACCGTTGAGACGACCGCATGCGCGGCGGGCGGCTCGAGCAAGGTGCTCTCCCAGACGACGCGGTAGTCGAGCACGAGGCCGCGCGCGTACATGCCGGCGATGAGGCCGAGCGCGAGCGCCGCGGCGCCGGCGTGCAGCACGGTCTCGGCGCGCAGCGCAGCCAGCGCCCCGCTGCGCTGGAGCCAGAGCGATGCGAAGCGGCGGATCGCGGTCGCACTGCCCGCCGCCGACGCGCGCGGCAGCCGGCGGCTGCCGAGCAGCAACTCCGTCGCCCGGACGATCGGCCCTGGCTTGGTCGGCGCCCGGCGCAGCAAGCGCACCAACGGCCACGCGATCAGCACCAGGTAGACGGCGGCGTTCCACAACAGCACGCCCCAGAGCGGCGGCGCCAGCAGGTTGATGCGCTGGGCGCTGCCGATGGCGTCGGCAGCGATGCCGAGCACGAACGCGACCAGCACGACCCCGCGGACCCAGCCGCTTCGCCATGTCGTCGCGCCCGCGATGCGCTCGAGCCCCGGCTCGCGCGGACCGAGCCGCTGAAGCGCGTGGCGGGCGCGGTCGGCGACGAAGACATCGGCCGGCGCTTCCGCCGCAACGGCTTCGAGCGCGACCCGGTCGGCCCAGGCGCGATCCTCTTCGTTCCAGGTCGGCGCAACAGGCCGCGCCGTCTCGAACGCCTCGAGCCAAGTGACGTCGCGGGCGTGGCGCTCGTTCATCGCTGCGAGCCGCGAAAACGATTGGCGTGTCTCGCGCGCCGCCTACGCGAGCGCGCGCGCGATCAGGATCTTCTGCACGTCGCTCGTTCCTTCGTAGATCTGGCAGACGCGGACGTCGCGCCAGATGCGCTCGACCGGAAAATCGCTGACATAGCCGTAGCCGCCGTGGATCTGGATCGCCTCGCTGCAGACGCGCTCGGCCATCTCGCTCGCCATCAGCTTGCCCATCGCCGCTTCCTTCAGGCACGGCAGGCCGGCGTCCTTCAGGCTCGCGGCGTGGTGGACGAGCTGGCGCGCCGCCTCAACCCGTGTCGCCATCTCGGCGAGACGGAATTGCACCGCCTGGTGCTCGAAGATGGGCTTGCCGAACGCGACGCGCTCCTTCGCATACGCGAGCGCAGCCTCGAACGCGGCGCGCGCCATGCCGATCGACTGCGCGCCAATGCCGATCCGGCCGCCCTCGAGCCCGGAGAGCGCAATCTTCAGCCCCTGGCCTTCGTCGCCGAGCAGGTTCGCCGCCGGGATGCGGCAACGCTCGAAGACGATCTGCGCCGTGTCGCTCGCGTGCTGTCCGGCCTTGCTCTCGAGGCGCGCGACGGTGTAGCCCGGCGTCGACGTCGGCACCACGAAGGCGCTGATGCCGCGCTTGCCGGCGCTCTTGTCGGTCACCGCCATGACGATCGCGACGTCGCCGTTCTTGCCGCTCGTGATGAACTGCTTGACGCCGTCGAGCACGTAGCCATCGCCATCGCGCATCGCGGTGGTTCGCAGGCCGCCCGCCTCCGAGCCGACGTGCGGCTCGGTGAGGCAGAACGCGCCGAGCATGTCGCCGCGGGCGAGCGGCTTCAGCCAGCGCTCCTTTGCGCGTCGTCGGCCCACGCCATCAGGATCGAGCAGACCGGGCAGTTGTTGACGCTCACGATCGTCGACGTGGCGCCGTCGCCCGCCGCGATCTCCTCGAGGATGAGCGAGAGCGACAGGTAGTCGAGGCCCGCGCCGTCCCAGGCGTCCGGCACG
>DATAYY010000020.1:0-55973 GCA_036272325.1 Caldimonas sp.
CGATGGCGCTGATCTTCGTGGTGATGGTGGTCGCAGCCGCGCCCCAGGAGCAGGCCGGGAACCCTCTCTTGACGCCGCTCGGCGTCGACCAGACGGCGAGCGCGCTGCAGCCCGGCGGCAACATGGAAGGCAAGGAAGCGCGCTTCGGCATCGCCGCGTCGACGCTCTTTGCGGCGATCACGACCGCGGCATCGTGCGGCGCCGTCAACTCGATGCACGACTCGTTCATGCCGCTCGGCGGCGCCGTTCCGCTGGTCCTGATCCAGCTCGGCGAGGTCGTGTTCGGCGGGGTCGGCTCGGGCCTGTACGGCATGCTCGTCTTCGCCGTCCTCGCCGTCTTCATCGCCGGACTGATGATCGGCCGCACGCCCGAGTACCTCGGCAAGAAGATCGAGTCCTACGACATGAAGATGGTTTCGATCGCGATCCTGGCGACACCGATCCTGGTCCTCGCCGGCACTGCGATCGCGGTCGGGATGGACGCCGGCAAGGCAGGCGTCGCCAATCCCGGAGCGCACGGCTTCTCGGAGATCCTCTACGCGTTCAGCTCGGCGGCCAACAACAACGGCAGCGCCTTCGCCGGACTCTCGGCCAACACGCCGTTCTACAACGTTGCCCTCGCACTCGCGATGTGGTTTGGCCGCTTCGCGGTGATCGTCCCGGTGCTCGCCCTCGCTGGTTCGCTCGCCGGCAAGAAGCGGCTGGCCGCGACTCCCGGAACACTGCCCACGCACGGGCCGGTGTTCGTGCTGCTGCTGATCGGCACGATCGTGCTCGTCGGCTTGCTCAACTACGTTCCCGCGCTGGCGCTCGGCCCGGTCGCGGAGCACTTCCTCCTCGGCGCGATCCGCTGACTGCCATGACCACGACCCGCACCACGTTCTCGCTCTTCGATCCGGCGCTGCTGCGCCCGGCGATCGTCGATGCCTTCGTCAAACTCGATCCGCGCGTGCAGTGGCGCAACCCGGTGATGTTCGTCGTCTACGTCGGCAGCATCCTGACCACCGTGCTCGGCTTCCAGGCGCTCGGCGGCACCGGGGAAGCGCCTGCGGGTTTCATCCTCGCGGTCGCGGTCTGGCTCTGGTTCACGGTGCTGTTCGCCAACTTCGCGGAGGCGCTCGCCGAAGGGCGCAGCAAGGCGCAGACCGCGAGCCTGCGCGGAATGCGGAGAAGGATCGTCGCCAAGGTGCTGCACGCGCCGAAGCGCGGCTCGGCCTGGCATCCGCAGGAGGCCGAGGAGCTGAAGAAAGGCGCGGTCGTCCTCGTCGAGGCCGGCGACACGATCCCGCTCGACGGCGAAGTCATCGAGGGCGTGGCGACGGTCGACGAAAGCGCGATCACCGGCGAGTCGGCACCCGTGATCCGCGAGGCGGGCGGCGATTTCGCCTCGGTCACCGGCGGCACGCGCGTGCTCTCCGACTGGCTGGTCGTTCGCGTCAGCGTCAATTCGGGCGAGTCGTTCCTCGACCGCATGATCGCCATGGTCGAGGGTGCGCGCCGGCAGAAGACGCCGAACGAGATCGCTCTGAACATCCTGCTGGTCGCGCTGACGATCGTCTTCCTGGTCGTCGTCGTGACGCTCCTGCCGATGTCGATCTTCAGCGTCGAGGTCGCCAAGTCGGGCTCCGCCGTCACCGTGACGGCGCTGGTCGCGCTGCTCGTCTGCCTGATCCCGACCACGATCGGCGCGCTGCTCTCGGCGATCGGAGTCGCCGGGATGAGCCGGATGATGCAGGCCAACGTCATCGCGACCTCCGGCCGTGCGGTCGAGGCCGCCGGCGACGTCGACGTGCTGCTGCTCGACAAGACCGGCACGATCACCCTCGGCAACCGGCAGGCGTCGGCGTTCTATCCGGCTCCGGGAATCGGCGAGCAGCAACTGGCCGACGCCGCGCAGCTCGCCTCGCTCGCCGACGAGACGCCCGAGGGTCGCAGCATCGTCGTCCTCGCCAAGCAGAAGTTCAACCTGCGCGAGCGCGACCTGGCGTCGCTTGGCGCGATGTTCATCCCGTTCAGCGCGCACACGCGGATGAGCGGCGTCGACGTCGGGGCCGTCGAGTCGATGCGCAAGATTCGCAAGGGTTCTGGTGACGCGATCCGGCAGCACGTCGAGACGCTCGGCGGCTTCTTTGCTCCCGCGGTCGTGCAGGCCATCGAGGACATCGCGCGGCGCGGCAGCACACCGCTCGTCGTCGCCGAGGGCGCGAAGCCGCTCGGCGTGATCGAGCTGAAGGACATCGTCAAGGGAGGCATCAAGGAGCGCTTCGCCGAGCTGCGCCGGATGGGCATCAAGACGATCATGATCACCGGCGACAACCGCCTCACGGCCGCGGCGATCGCTGCCGAGGCCGGGGTCGACGACTTCCTCGCCGAGGCGACCCCCGAAGCCAAGCTGAAGCTGATCCGCGAGTACCAGAGCGAAGGCCGCCTGGTCGCGATGACCGGCGACGGCACCAACGACGCGCCGGCGCTCGCCCAGGCCGACGTCGCGGTGGCGATGAACAGCGGCACGCAGGCCGCCAAGGAGGCCGGCAACATGGTCGACCTCGACTCGAATCCGACCAAGCTGCTCGAGGTCGTCGAGACCGGCAAGCAGCTTCTGATGACGCGCGGATCGCTCACCACCTTCTCGATCGCCAACGACGTCGCCAAGTACTTCGCCATCATCCCGGCCGCATTCGCGACCACCTACCCGCAGCTCGCTGCGCTCGACGTGATGCGCCTCGCGAGCCCATCGTCGGCAATCCTTTCGGCCGTAATCTTCAATGCGATCGTCATCGTCTTCCTGATCCCGCTCGCGCTGAAGGGAGTCAAGTACCGTGCAGCGCCCGCCGCCGAGCTGCTGCGCAGGAACGTGCTCGTCTATGGCGTCGGCGGTCTGATCGTGCCGTTCGTCGGCATCAAGGCGATCGACCTCGCGCTCTCGCTCGCCCATCTCGCCTGAGGTTCGCCATGCAAACGCTCCTCCGTCCGGTTCTCGTCCTGTTCGCCATCCTCTCGCTCCTGGTCGGCGTCGTGTATCCCCTGGCTGTCACGGGCATCGCCCGGGCCGTCTTCCCGCAGCAGGCGGCGGGCAGCCTGGTCGAGCGCGACGGCAAGACTGTCGGCTCGCTCCTGATCGGCCAGCGCTTCAGCGACCCGAAGCACTTCTGGAGCCGGCCGTCGGCGACGTCGCCGGGGCCGAACAACGCCGCCGGGTCGAGCGGCTCCAATCTCGGGCCGTCGAACCCGGCGCTGCGCGACGCGGTCAAGGAACGCGTCGCAGCGCTGCGCGCCGCGGATCCTGGCAACACTGTCCCCGTTCCGATCGATCTCGTCACCGCGTCCGCGAGCGGGCTCGACCCGGACATCAGTCTTGCCGCCGCCGAGTACCAGGTCGCCCGCATCGCGCGAGCGCGAAACGTTGCGCCCGAGCGGGTGCGCGCATTGCTCGCCGAGCACGCGCGGCAGCAGAAACTTCGCTTCCTCGGCGAGCCGCGCGTGAACGTCCTCGAGCTCAACCTGGCGCTCGACGGCCTAACATCCGCTGGCTGATCCTGCGGAGCGTGTCCGCGCCCTTCGATCACCTCGCCTCCCGGCACCGGACCTAGGAAGGACGTGGCAAGCGACGACGCCAGACCCGACCCCGACGCGCTGATCGCCCGCCTGCGCATCGACGAGGCGCGCGCCAGGCGCGGCAAGCTCCGCATCTACTTCGGCGCGGCAGCTGGCGTCGGCAAGACCTTTGCGATGCTGGCGGCCGCGCGTCTTGCGAAAGAGCAGGGCGCCGACATCGTCGTCGGGATCGTCGAGACCCACGGGCGGGCTGAGACGGCAGCGCTGCTGCAGGGACTCGAGATCCTGCCGCGCAAGTCGGTCGGGGTCGGCGGGCTGCAGGAGTTCGACCTCGACGCCGCGCTGACGCGCAAGCCCGGGCTCATCCTCGTCGACGAGCTGGCGCACTCCAACGTCATGGGATCGCGCCACCCCAAGCGCTGGCAGGACGTCGACGAGTTGATCGGCGCCGGCATCGACGTCTGGACGACCCTCAACGTCCAGCACCTGGAAAGCCTCAACGATGTGGTCGGCGGCATCACTGGCATCCGCGTCCAGGAGACGCTGCCCGACACGTTCTTCGACCGCTCGGACGAGGTCGTCCTCGTCGACACGCCCGCCGACGAACTGATTGCCCGCCTGAAGCGAGGAATGGTCTACGGCGGCCCGCAGGCGGAGCGCGCCGCGGCGAACTTCTTTCGCAAGGGCAACCTGATGGCACTGCGCGAGCTCGCGCTGCGCCGCACCGCAGACCGCGTCGAGAACGACGTTCAGGAGTACCGCGTCGAGCGCTCGATCGGCCGCGTCTGGAAGACGGATCCGTCTGTGCTCTGCTGCGTCGGCCCCGACGACAGCGGCGAGCACGTGGTTCGCAGCGCGGCGCTCCTCGCCCAGCAACTCGCTGTCGCCTGGCACGCGGTGTATGTCGAGACGCCCGCGCTGCAGCGCCTTCGACCCGAACGCCGCGAGCGCATCCTGCGCACTGTCCGGCTCGCCGAGGATCTCGGCGCGACGACGGCCGTGCTGCCGAGCAGTACGGTGGCCGAGGCGGTGATCGGGCATGCGCGCGAGCACAACCTGTCGAAGATCGTCCTGGGGCATCACCCTGCGAGTTTCTGGCGGCCCGCCGCGACGCTCGCGCAGCAGGTCGGCAGGCTTGCGCCGGATGTCGATCTGATCGAGATCGGCGGCTCGACCGCCCGGCGTCGAACGACGCCGGTCAAGGACGGCCCCGACCGGCGCTCCGCTGCGTTTCGGCCCGCCGGCTACCTCGTCGCGGTGGCCGTCTGTGCGCTGCTGACCGCGCTGACGCTACCCCTCGAGGCGGTTCTCGTCGAGGCCAACATCGTCATGCTGTTCCTGCTCGCGGTTGTCGGCATCGCGCTGCGCTACGGCCGCGGGCCCGCCGCTCTCGCGTCGTTGATCAACGTGCTCGCGTTCGACTTCTTCTTCGTTCCACCGCGTCTGTCGTTCACTGTGGCCGACGTCCAATACGTCCTGACCTTCGCCGTCATGCTCGCCGTCGGCCTGATCGTCGGCCAGCTGACAGCGGGGCTGCGCTACCAAGCGAGCGTCGCAACGCATCGCGAGCGGCGCTCGCGCTCGCTGTTCGAGGTCGCGCGAGATCTTTCGAGCGTGTTGACGGTCGAGCAGGTTGTCGAGGCCGCGGCCGGAGCGGTCAGCCGCGAATTCCGCGCTCGCGCCCACGTGTTCGTGCTCGATGCGAACGATCGGCTGCAGTCGCCGGTGCCTCCGCCCGAAGGCGCAGGGCTCGATGAGGGTACCGCGCGATGGGCGTTCGACCATGGCCAGCCCGCCGGTCTCGGCACCGACACGATCGCCGGGAGTGCCTGGCTCTATCTGCCGCTCAATGCACCGATGCGCGCTCGCGGCGTGCTCGCGCTGCGCCCGGACGATCCGAGATTTCTCCTCGTCCCCGAGCAGCGGCGCCAGCTCGATACGTTCGCGGCGCTGACGGCGATCGCGCTAGAGCGCGTGCACTATGTCGACGTCGCGCAGAGCGCGACGGTGCAGATGGAGTCGGAGCGGCTGCGCAACTCGCTGCTCGCAGCGCTCTCCCACGACCTGCGGACGCCGCTTGCGGGACTGGTCGGCCTCGCCGAGACGCTGGGGATGACCGGGCCAGCGCTCAGCTCCGAGCAAAAGGAAATCGCCGAAGGGATCCGGACCTCGGCCATGCGCATGAGCGCCCAGGTCAACAACCTGCTCGATATGGCGCGGATCGAGAGTGGCGACGTGCGGCTGCGCCGGGAATGGAACTCGATCGAGGAAATCGTCGGGAGCGCGCTGCGCCTGACACGGCCGTTGCTGCTGCCGCGTCAGGTGCAGACCGACGTTCCGGGCGACCTGCCCCTCGTGGAATGCGACGCCGTCCTGATCGAACGGGTTCTCGTCAACCTTCTCGAGAATGCGGCGAAGTACACACCAACGACCGCAACGGTGCTCGTCACGGCACGTGTCGACGGGCGCGAGATGCGAGTTACCGTCGAGGATGACGGACCGGGCGTCCGCGCCGGCCACGAAACCGAGATCTTCGAGAAGTTCACGCGCGGCCAGCGCGAGTCGTCGATCAGCGGCGTCGGCCTGGGGTTGGCAATCTGCAAGGCGATCCTGGAAGCGCACGGCGGATCCATCTCGGTTTTGCCAAGCCGGGCGTCCGGCGCCAAGTTCACGTTCACGCTGCCGATCGGCGAGCCGCCGCGATTGGTGGCCGAGCATGAGGATGCGGCGGCTCAGGGCGCTCCATGACCGAGCTGCGCCCGCTGGTACTGATCGTCGAGGACGAGCGCGCCATCCGCCAGTTCGTTCGCGCCGCACTGATGCGCGAGGGCATGAGCGTGTTCGAGTCTGAAACGCTGAGCCAGGCGAGGGAGGATGCCAAGGCGCGGCGGCACGACCTGCTGATCGTGGACCTGGGGCTGCCCGATGGCGACGGCGTCGACCTGATACGCGAGGTTCGCGCGTCTTCACGGGTTCCCATCATCGTGCTGTCAGCACGCTCGGCCGAAGCGGATAAGGTGCGCGCGCTTGACGCCGGGGCCGATGATTACGTCGAGAAGCCGTTCGGGATCTCCGAGCTTCTTGCGCGAGTGCGCGCCAATCTGCGCCGTCACCATGCCGACGTTCCGAGCGTCGGTGCGCCGGTGACGATCGGCGATGTCATGATCGATCCGGCGGCCCGCATCGTGAAGAGGGCTGGTCGTGAGGTGCATCTGACGCCGATCGAATATCGGCTTCTTGAAATTCTGTTGGCAAACGTCGGCCGCGTTCTCACCCATCGCTATTTGCTGCGCGAGGTCTGGGGGCCGGCGCACGTCGAGCACAACGAGTATTTGCGCGTCTTCATGCGCAACCTGCGCCACAAACTCGAGGAGGATCCGGCGCTTCCAAAGATGCTCGTCACCGAAACCGGGGTCGGCTATAGGCTGGTTTCCAGCTGAGACCGCGACAACCTACTCGTGGTTTCTCTGCAATGACGACTTCGCGCCCGCGTCTCCGCCATCCGGAAGGACAGCTCAGGGTCGAGACCACCCGTTGGCTGTTCACGAAAGCTGACGCCCTCTGAGCTCGCTGCCCAAGAACGGCGACGGACGGGTTCCAAGCGAGAAGCGGACATCTCTCCCGTGCGGCGTCAAGTGGCTACTGTTCGTAGATGCTGTCATCCAGCCGGCGACATCGAACGACCGAGACCTGTCTTGAGTTGCCGTTGAGGCCGTGCCCCTGAAGGGCCGTGCGTGGCCGAACTGCGATGTTCTGGCAAGCGCTTCAGAAAAAACGGACTCAAGACATCCGCGCGGTCAACGCCCGGGTTTCCTGCTAGGCAGCGTTCGCTGGCAGACGAGGATCGGACCGTCCGACTGGCTTCGAGTCGCGGCTTGTATAACCGTTATACAAGAATACTTCCGAAAGAGGGGATGAGTACGGAGCTGAATGCGGAGTTCGCCACCTGTATAGCAGCTATACAGACGAGCGATCGCCGTTGGCGCGGATCTTGTTTCCCTCACGTCTCGCACACCCTGTGATTTCACAAATCGGGGCCACGCAGCCTATCCTGCACTCCATCTTTTTCAACTTCCTTCATCTAGACGCATAGACGTGATGTGGCGGGGTCGGACCGTCCGACCCCTGACTCACTTGCCGGCGAGATCGGCTAGGCGCCGACGAAAGGCAGCAAGCTCGTCTGGCGTCACCGAAGCACCTTGTTTGGTCATTCGCGCGACCAGCGACTCGAGGCGCCGGCAGAGGTCATTGGCTTGGTCCGAGAGAGAAGCCTCGCGGTGTGGGGCGGCTGCGGCGCACCTGGCAGTCCTGGCGGGTCGGCGGGGCGCCTTCAAGGCTGCGACCTCGCTGCGGGTGATTTCCCCTTCGCGAGCCACGATCGCCTTCACCTGCTCCGGTCGCTTGTCGTGAAGCTTGGCCAACTCGTAGAGCGTCTTGGGCGAGGTGCAGCGCCCGCTTCTGAAAGCTTCGGCCAGCTCCGGCGGCAACGTCAGCAGGGCTAGGTGATGCGCAACGGTGGTCTGGTCGATGCCCATGCGCCGCGCGATCTCGGCGTTCGATTCGCCGGCATCGGCCCGTGAGCGCATGAACCTCGCCAGGTCGAACGGCGACAGCCCGTGGCGCTTCTGGTTCTCGGCTACCTGGGCGTAACCGTCATGGGCCGAAGTGCCGACGACGACGGGAACCTCGCGAAGGCCGGCAAGCTTGGCCGCGCGCAGACGCTTGGCGCCGAAGAGAACCTGGTAGCGACCATCGGCGCCCGAACTGCGAACGACGATCGGCTGAAGGATGCCGTGCACGCCGATGTCGGCTGCGAGCTCCGCTAGCTCGCCTTCCGGAAATTCGGTTCTCGGGTTGTCAGGATCCTCCTCGAGGATCTCGACGGAGACAAGCAACGGTTCGCCGGTCAAAGCGGGCTTGGCGTTGAAGAAGTCGGCCTGGGCCGGTCCGAGGATAGGGCCTACGGCGGGCTTTGGTGGTGCCCATGGCATCCGCATGGCCGGTGTCCTCGGCGACTAGTGGAAACTGATGCTGGCACCGCACCGCCTCGCGCGATAGATGCATTTCCTCACGATCGAACCGCTTTGACAGCACGGCCGATGACGCACGCTATGGGATGCCAGTCGCTCCCGAAATCATCGAGCCATGACGTCGATGCGGAGCGACGGAATTCAGCGGAATTTCCTCGCTAACCCAACTTGGATCTTGCGCGATCGAGCGCTATCGAACGCCTGCGAAACTGTGAGCTACCAGCAGCGCGGGCCGTCGAGTGACGATCTAGAGAGCACCTGCTGATCTGCGCTGCTGGCTTGGCGTGACGCCGTACTCCGCTTTGAAAGAACTGGCGAAGTGCGAGGGCGTGCTGAAGCCATGCCGCATCGCTATCTCGCCGACCGCAAGCTGCCGCTCAGCTGGATTGCACAAGCTAGCGCGGGCGCGCTCGAGTCGCTGGCGCCAGATCCATTGCGTGACGGTGCACCGGTGATGCTCGAAGACGCGGTTCAGGTGACGCACCGATATCGCGAGGTGCCGTGCCACGGCCTTCGCGTCGAGCTCGGGCTCGCCCAGGTGCTCGGCGATGAAAGCTTCTGCCTTGAGAAGCCGGATGACGGCTGACTCGTTGCGCGTGGGATCCGGCGAATGCACGCTCAGTATCGTTTCCAGCAGCCGCTGGAGCTTGGCGGCAACCGCCTCGGCATCAGCAGCGAGCGGGTGGTCGATGAAGTCACGCATCGTCGTACGCAGGGCATCGTTGAGGAAGCGGCCGGAACGCAACCCGCCATCGATCTTGATTGGCGCTACGGGCCGCCATAGCCGCCCTCTTTCGAGCAAGCGACCTGCGTCGATGTCGACCTGGACTTGCCACATCTCCCGGGTGAAGCCGTAGAGGTACGGCAGCGACGTCGTGTACAGGATCAAGTCGCCTTGATGCACAGGGACACAGCGTCCGGCCTGGTAGAAAAACGCATCGCCCTTCAGCAGCAGGCAGGCGAAGATCGAATCCTTCGGATGCCGTCGCAGCAACGAAGCGGTCCGCTCGACGACGTGCTCGTTGCCACGGATTTCCGCGAGGCGCAGGGATCCGAGATCGAAATTGCTCTCCCGCGCCTGCAGCCCCTGGCTCGCATAGGACGAGCAGCGCAAGCCGATCAGCTCGGACGCGTTGTGCGCCTCCCAGTATTTGATGCGCTGGGCTGGCGGGACGACATCGGTCGAGGCTTCGACTTTCGCCACCAATTCATCGTTCACGCGGGATCCTGTCGTCCAGGGAAGCCCCAACCAGGGGCGCCTGCTATCACAGCAGTGGGAAGGACGCGGGCCACCTAGGGGAAACCATAGTTCCGGTCTTCCTGTCCGGCTGACGACATCGATTCGTCCGCCGCGCGAAAGCGCGCTTCGGTCCGGGTATCTAGAGTGCGGCACGCCAGCACGACAGGAGCTCCGCAGTGGCACAGGCCGCCCCCTCGCCCGAGTTCTGGCGCGACATCGCGCCGATCGCCGACGTGTTCAAGCCGGACGCCAAGCCGGAAGTGCACATCGCCAACGCGGCGACGGACGACCTGCGCTACTACGTGCCGTTCAGCGAGACGGTGTCGTCGCGTCCGCTGTGGATCTCGCCAAGCCAGAACCGGTGGGCCGACGTCCTGCGCGCCGACGGGGCGGGCCTCGTGAACCGGCACTACCACCCGCATGAGGTCTTCGCGTACACGATCTCGGGCAAATGGGGCTACCTCGAGCACGACTGGATCGCCACCGCCGGCGACTTCGTCTACGAAACCCCGGGCGAGGGTCACACGCTCGTCGCCCATCACCACCCGGACCCGATGCGGGTCTTCTTCGTCGTGAAGGGGCCTTTGATCTGGCTCGACGAGCGCGGCCAGTCGGTCGGCCACTTCGACGTCCACGACTACATTGCGATGTGCCGCGCGCACTACGACAAGGTCGGCATCGGTGCGGCCCACGTCGACGCGCTCTTTCGCTGACACGCCGGGGTACGGCCGTGAAAGCGCTGCGCTGGCACGGTCCGCGCGACCTGCGGCTGACGGAGCTCATCGAGCCGGCATTGGAGACCGGCGAGGTCCGGTTGCGGGTCGCCTACTGCGGCATCTGCGGCAGCGACCTGCACGAGTACCACGACGGCCCGCATGCGATCCCGGTGGAGCGGCCGCATCCGCTTTCCTGCGCGCAGGCCCCGATCACGCTCGGGCACGAGTTCTGCGGGACGGTCGTCGAAACCGCGTCGGCCCGGCTCGCCGTCGGCATGCGCGTCGCCGTCGAGCCGGAGTACCGCTGTGGCACGTGCGAGTTCTGTCGAACTGGCCGCTACAACCTGTGCCGGTTCATGGGCTTCGTCGGCCTCATGGGCGACGGCGGAATGGCGCAGACGGTCGTCGTTCCGGAGTACACGGTGCATCCGCTCCCGGACGACGTCTCGTTCGAGCAGGCGGCCGTGTTCGAGCCGGCCGCGGTGGCGCTGCATGCCGTGCGCCAGGCGCGTCTGCGGCCGGGCAATGCGTGCGTGGTGCTGGGCCTCGGGCCGATCGGCCTTCTGCTGGTCGCGATGCTGCGCCGCTCGGGTGCCGGCCGCATCGTCGCGATCGACATCGCGCCGGCGCGGCTGGAGATGGCCGGCCGTCTGGGCGCCGACGTCATCGTGGACGCACGGAAGCAGGACACACGCTCCGCGGTGCTGCGAGCGACGGACGACGAGGGCGCCGCGCTTACCTTCGAGGCTGCCGGCACGCAGACGACGCTGGACGCGGCGCTGGCCTGCCTACGCAAGGGCGGACGGGCGGTGCTGGTCGGCCTCATGGGCCGCGCCAGCCTGGACGCGTTCGACTTCGTGAACCGCGAGCTCGGGTTGTGCAGCAGCGTCGGCTATCGCAATGTCTACCCGACGCTCATCGAGTGGACGGCGAGCGGACAGATCGATCCGTCGGCCATCATCACGCGCAAGGTAGCGCTGGAACACGCGGTGCCGCTTGGCTTCGACGCGCTGCTCGACGACAAGTCACAGATCAAGGTGCTCGTGGCACCCGAAGGAGACTGACTTGAAGCTCGCCGTCGCATGGGCGCGCTTGTTCTTCGGGCTGGCGCTGATCGCGAGCGCGTCCGCAACTCTAGGTGCCGAGCTCGCAGTTCCAAAGGAGGCGGATTGGACGATCCGCGATTTCCGTTTTCACACCGGCGAGACCATTCCCGAGCTGCGCGTCCAATACACGACCGTGGGCGCGCCGACAGGCGAGCCGGTGCTCGTTCTTCACGGCACCACGCAGTCGGGCAGCAGCATGCTGGCGCCGTTCTTCGGCGGCGAACTGTTCGGCCCGGGCCAACCTTTGGATACGAGCCGCTACTACGTGATCCTCCCGGACGCGATCGGCCACGGCAAGTCCAGCAAGCCATCGGACGGCATGCGCGCGGCCTTTCCGAAGTTCGACTACGCCGACATGGTCGAGGCGACGTACCGACTGGTGGCGGAGCACCTGGGAATCCGCCACCTGCGCCTCGTCCTGGGTTTCTCGATGGGCGGCATGGAGACCTGGCTGCTGGCTCAGAAGCATCCGGACTTCATGGACGTCGCGGTGCCGATGGCGTCGCAGCCGACCGCGATGTCCGGACGCAACTGGATGCTGCGGCGCCTTGTCATCGACTCGATCCGGAGCGACCCCGAATGGATGAACGGCAACTACGCGACGCAGCCTCGCAGCGCCCGCTTCGCGTCGGTCTTCTACGTCCTGGCCACGGTCGGCGGCAATCAGGCACTTCAAGGAATGGCGCCTACGCGCGGGAAGGCGGACGACATCGTCAACCAGCGGCTGCGAGCGCCCTTCACGGCGGATGCCAACGACGTGCTCTACATGTACGAGGCGGCTGCCGACTATGACCCCTCGCAGGGTCTCGAGCGCATCCAGGCGACGGTGCTGGCAATCAACTCCGCCGACGACGAGCGCAATCCGCCAGAGCTCGGCGTCCTCGACCAGGAGATCAAGCGCGTCAAGCGTGGTCGCATTCTGCTGATCCCATCGAGTGACCAGACCGCGGGCCATGCGACCGTGCTGTTCGCGCGATTCTGGAAACGGGAGCTCGCCGAGCTCCTGGAAACCGCTCCGCGCGTCGGGAAGTAGTTGCCGACATGGTGCATTTCGAGCACGCCCGGCCCCTCGCCTCCTCAGAGCTGGTTGATCCAGCGCGCACCTTGAATTGTCCGAGCACGCGTGACGCGCAGGCAGTCGTCGGACAGGCGCGCCGCGCATCGATCATCGCCTGCGGCCCATGCCGCGGCGCTTGGGGCAGCTAGAACAACAGAGGAAGAGACAAGCCTTGGACCAGCAAAGGTTCGACTACGTCATCGTCGGCGCAGGGTCCGCGGGGTGTGTGATCGCGTACCGCCTCGTCAAAGCCGGCCAGCGCGTGCTGTTGCTCGAGGCCGGCCCTAGCCACGACGTGAAGTACGTGCACATGCCGGCCACGTTCGTGCGCGTGCTCGGCACCGAGCGCTCCTGGATGTACCAGACCGTGCCGCAAGCGCATGCCAACGGCCGGACGATGTTCGTGCCGCAAGGGCGCATGACCGGCGGCGGCAGCTCGATCAACGCGATGGTCTACATCCGTGGCAACGCGGCCGACTACGACGACTGGGCAGCGGCCGGATGCCGCGGCTGGGCCTGGGCCGACGTGCTGCCGGCGTTCAAGCGCGCGGAGAACAACGTTCGTTTCTCGGGCGCGATGCACGGGACCGACGGTCCCCTGCACGTGTGCGACACGAGGCACCGTCATCCGCTCAGCCTCGCATTCCTGAAAGGCGCGCAGGAGGCCGGCCTTGCCTACAACGACGACTTCAACAGCGGCCGCCAGGAGGGCGTGGGCTTCTACCAGACGACGACGCTCGAAGGGTCTCGTGCCGGGACGGCGATGGCGTACCTCGCACAGGTGCAGCAAGACCGCAACCTGACGTTGGCCAACGGTGCCCACGCACTTCGCATCCTGATCGACGGCGGCCTGGCGCGAGGTGTCGAATACCGTCGCGGCGACGGCACGGTGCAACGCGCCACCGCCGAGCGCGAGATTGTCGTCACGGCGGGGACGCTCGCGACACCCAAGCTGCTTCAAGTCTCCGGCGTCGGTCCCGGGCCCCTGCTGCAACAGCTCGGCATCCCGGTCCACGCGGACCTGCCCGGCGTCGGCGAGAACTATCAGGACCATCTCGAGATCATTGCCCATGGCCGCTGCCGCGACCCCATCAGCATGTTCGGGCAGGACAAGGGTCTCACTGCCCTGAAGCACGGCTTGCAGTGGACGCTTTTCAAAACCGGCCTGCTGACGTCCAACGTTGTCGAGTGCGGCGGCTTCGTCGACACGGTCGGCGGCGGCCGGCCCGACGTCCAGTTCCACGTGCTGCCCGTGCTGGTCGGCGACATCGACCGACCGATGCCCGAGATTCACGGCATCTCGGTCGATCCCTGCTTCCTGCACCCGAAGTCGCGCGGCCGCGTTCACGCCAAGAGCCCCGACGCGATGCAGCCGCCGGAGTTCGACGGCGGATATCTCTCGGAACAGGACGACGTTGACACGCTCGTTCGCGGCCTCAAGCTCGCGCGCCGCATCCTGCGTATGCCCTCGATGCGCAAGGTGATCGCCGAAGAGCTGTATCCCGGCGCGCGCGACGACATCCCCGACGCCGAGCTCGAACAGTTCGTCCGTCAGTACGCGAAGACCGTGTACCACCCCGTGGGCACCTGTCGCATGGGCGGCGAAGCGGACGCCTGGGCCGTGGTCGATTCCGAGCTTCGCGTGCGCGGCATACGCGGCCTGCGCGTGTGCGACGCGTCGGTGATGCCGTCGATCGTGAGCGGCAACACCAACGCCCCCACGATCATGATCGCCGAGCGCGGCGCCGAGTTCATGCTCGCGCGCTGAGGCCGCGGCACCCCACCAGTCTTCAAAGGAGGAAGGCTCACCATGGATCCGCAAGACCTCTCGCGTCGCGAGCTGGCCCGCATCAGCTTCCTCGCCACTCGCCAGCTCGGCAACTTCATCGACGGCGATGCGCGCGCTCCGCACGCCAGCAAGTGGTTACCGGTGGTCGATCCCGCCACCGAGATGGTGGTCGCCGAAGCGCCGGACAGCGACGCGTCCGACGTGGACGAGGCGGTTGCCGCTGCTCGTCGCGCGCTGTCGGCGAACGCCTGGGCCGGGCTGCGGCCGGCCGATCGCGAGCGCATCCTGTTTCGCCTCTCGCAACTGATCGAGGAGCACGGCGACGAGCTGTCCGCGATGGAGACGTTGCAAAGCGGCAAGCTCCAAGGCGTGGCCCGCATGGTAGACGTCGGGTTCTCGGCCGAGTTCGCGCGCTACATGGCCGGCTGGGCCACGAAGCTTGAGGGCAGCACGCTGCAGCCGTCGATCGGCTTTCCGCCGGGGGTGCAGTACCACACCTATACCCAGCGCCAGCCGGTGGGAGTCGTGGCGGCGGTGGTGCCGTGGAACTTTCCGCTGGCGATTGCGCTATGGAAGGTCGCGCCGGCGCTGGCCGCGGGTTGCACCGTCGTGCTCAAGCCATCGCCCGAGACTCCGCTGACGGCGCTTCGCCTCGCCGCACTGGCAATGGAGGCCGGCCTGCCGCCAGGCGTGTTCAACGTGGTGTGCGGTGGAGGTCCCACTGGCGCAGCACTTTGTGCTCATCCCAACGTCGACAAGATCAGCTTCACCGGCTCGACCACGACCGGGCGCGCCATCGGCCACTCGGCCGTCGATCGCATGGCCCGCGTCACGCTCGAGCTGGGTGGCAAGTCGCCCATGATCGTGCTCGACGACGCGGATCCCGAGGCGGTCATCGCCGGTGCGGCGATGGGGATCTTCTTCCACCAAGGCCAGGTGTGCAGCGCCAGCTCGCGCCTGTACGTGCAGCGCAAGCTCTTCGATCGCATCGTCCAGGGCGTCGCGCACGCCGCAGAGGGGCTGCGCGTGGGTTCCGGATTCGATCCCACTTCGCAGCTGGGTCCGGTGGTGTCGCGCCGCCATTTCGAGCGCGTCATGGGATTCATCGACGGCGCACGCCGCGAAGGCGCCACCGCCCTGACCGGCGGCGCGCCGGCACGCGATGCGGGGTGCTTCGTGCAGCCCACGGTGCTCGTCGACGTGAAGCCGCAGATGGCAGTCGTCCGCGAGGAGGTGTTCGGTCCGGTGCTGGCTGCCATCCCGTTCGACGACGTCGACGACGTCGTCCGCCAGGCCAACGACACCCCTTACGGCCTCGCGGCCAGTGTGTGGTCGCGCGACCTTTCAGCGGTGCACCGGCTGGTGCCTCGGCTGCAGGCCGGAACGGTCTGGGTCAACACGCACAACGTGCTCGACGCGAACCTCCCCTTCGGCGGATTCAAGCAAAGCGGCTTCGGCCGCGACCTGGGCCGCGCCGCGGTCGAGGCCTATACCGAGCTCAAGAGCGTCTGCATGGCGCTCTGAAGACCCAAGTCAACGACCAGGAGACCTCACATGAATCTCATCGCCAAGTCCGCGGCCCTGATGGGCGCACTGTTGGTCGCAGCGACCGCGCACGCGCAGACCAAGCCGTCGTGTGGGATGAACACCGGCAAGCCCGCCACGGGGGAGCCGATCCCGATCGGTGCGGTCGTCGGAAAGACCGGTCCTGATGACTTCAGCGCCTCGGCTCTGGCGGCGCAGGCCTACTTCAAGTGCGTCAACGCCAACGGTGGCATTCACGGGCGGCCCATCGACTACATCATCGAGGACGATCAGTGGAACCCCGAGACCGCCGCCCAGGTGGCTACCAAGCTGGTGAAGGACCGCAAGGTCGTCGCCATGGTCGGCAGCTCCAGCTTCGTCGAGTGTGGCGTGAACGGCAAGATGTACGCGCAAGAGGACGTGATGGTCATCGCCGGCGTGGGGGTGCCGCGGGAGTGCTTCTTCGCGAAGAACTACGTCCCCGTGAACGCCGGGCCGAGGGTGAGCGCCGCGGTGGTGGCGATGTACATGGCGCAGAAGTACAAGGCCAAGAAGATGGTCTGCGTGATTCCCAACATCCCGAGCCTGGGCAACTGGGCTTGCGACGGCGCCAAGGATTGGGGCAAGGCCAACGGCGTCGACGTCGAGGTGATCGCGATCGATCCCGGCTCGCCTGACGCCACGTCCACCATGCTGCAGGCCGCTTCGAAGAAGCCGGACGCGATCGTGCTGAACGTACCGAAGGGCATCATGGTTCCGATGCTGGCGGCTGCGGAACAGCAGGGGCTCGCGAAGAAGATTCACTTCGGGTCCTCCACTCCGGCCTACAACTTCGACGTGCCCAAGGCCATCGGGCCGGCCTGGAGCGACAACTTCGACATCCACCTGGAGTTCCTGCCGGTGGAATCGGCCGGTGCCGACAACCTGAACTGGAAGGCGACGATGGACGCGTACGCGGGCAAGAACGACCCGCGCGACTCGTTCGCCCAGGCGGGCTACCTGGCGGCGCGCATCGCGACGCAGGCGCTGCTGACGCTGGATCCCAAGAAGATCGACCGGGCCAGCGTGAGCACCGCCTTGCGCAGCGTGAAGGGCTTCAAGAGCGACATCCTCTGCCGCGCGTTCTATGTAGGCGACGGCACGCGTCACAACGCGAACAGCAGCGGACCGATCAACCAGGTCAGCGGCAAAGGCTTCAAGCAAGTCTCCAACGGATGCCTCATGGCCGCCGATCCGGAGCTGACGGATCTGAGAGATCAAGAGCGGAAAATGGGTCTCTGACACGCAACTTGCGGGCGTCGCGCGCGGCGCCGCCCCACGCGCGACATGCCTGACATCACCCCCTTCCTGATCTCCGGCCTGGGCGTCGGTGCGATCTATGCGCTGTCAGGGGTGGGGCTGGTCGTGTTGTACCGCTCGTCGGGGGTACTGAACTTCGCCTTCGGCGCGCTCGGAGCCATCGGCGCCTACGTGGCCTGGTCGGTCCTCGACCGCGATTGGCCGCTCGCCGTGGCGGTTCTCGCCTCGGTGGGCACCGCGACGGCACTGTCGGTCGCCTACGGGCGACTTCTGGCGCCCAGGCTGGCGGAGCGTGACCCGACGGTGCGCAGCATCGGCACGCTCGGCCTGGCGCTGGTCGTGCTGGGCTTTACCGAGTGGTTCTGGGGCGAGCAGCCCAGACGCCTGGTGCTGCCCACTGACGCCGACGCGCTCGACTTCGGTGACGTGCGACTCACCTACACGCGCGTGCTCGGCCTCGCCATCGCCGCCGCGATGATGGCCGGCGTCGGACTGCTGCTCGCACGCACGCGGATCGGCCTCGCGATGCGCGCTCTGGCCGACCAAAGAGGCTTGAGCGGCATCCTCGGAATCCGGGTGCTCCAAGTGGACACGGTGGCGTGGGCGATTTCGGGGGCGTTTGCCGGGATCTGCGGAATGCTCCTCGGCAACATCGTGCGGCTGCAAGCCACCGTGCTCACCTTTCTCGTGATCCCGGCCTTCGCGGCGGCCATCATCGGGCGCCTCGCCTCGCTGCCCGCGACGGTCGCCGGTGGCCTGCTCATCGGAATCCTCGAGGCGTTGGCGATCCTGGTCCCAGGCTTCGCGCCGTTCCGCACCGCCACGCCGTTCGTCGTGGCGCTGCTGGCGATGATGCTGTGGCGTCCGGTGAATGAAGCGCGCGCTGGCTGAAGCCGGGGCCGATGATCGGGCGCAGCTCCGCACGCTGCCGGCCGCCGTCGAGGCCGATCGTCGTTCGGCACGGCTCGCGCTGTGGCGCATGGTGGCCATCGTGCTTGCGATCGGCATCGTGGTGCCGTGGCTCGCGAATGCGTACTGGATCAAGACGCTCACCTCGTCGATGGCGTTGGCGGTCGCGGCGTCTGGCGTTGCGCTGCTCTACGGGCAACTCGGGCTGGTGAGCCTTTGCCAGTACGCGCTGTTGGGCGCGGGCGGCTGGGTCGCGCTGCGCGTGGGTCACGGGCTGGACTGGCCTTTCGAGGCCAGCGTCCTCGCGGCCGGTGCCTCGGCCGGCCTCCTGGGCATGCTCGCGGGGCTGCCGGCCCTGCGGCTCAAGGGGCTCTACCTTGCGCTCGTAACGCTGATGCTCGCCGGCGGGTTCCAGGTGGTCGTGAGCGCGACTGGCTTTCCCGACGGCGGCCCCGGCTGGCTAGGCCGCATCCAGGGAAGCGAGCGGCTGTTGATGCCACGGCCCGCGCTGGCCCGTGGCGAGTCGGCCTACTTCACCTACACGGCCGTCTGGTTGGCGGCGGTGCTCGCGGTGATCGAGTGGCATCGCCACACACGCGCGGGACGCTCGTGGGCGCTCATCCGTCGCGGCGAGGCGGTGGCGCAAGCAGCGGGCGTGAACATCCTGCGCTACCAGACGTGGGCGTTTGGCTTGGCCGGCGTCTGCGCCGGTGTGGCCGGTGCGCTGCTCGCTGGCTCGGTGGGCCAGCTCGACGGTCGTGCGTTCGCCTCCAGCGAATCGGTGATGTTGTTCGCGCTGACCATCGTCGGCGGCGCGTATCACTGGTCGGGCGCGCTGTTCGCCGGGTTGCTGCTGCGCGCGGTGCCATCGCTGCTCACCGACTTCGGCGTGAACGGCTATCTGGCAATGGTGTTCTTCGGCGCCGCGCTGCTGAACGCGGTGATCACCGCCCCTCGCGGCATCGCCGGGCAGCTGCTGGCACTCGCGCGGAAGCGACGGCCATGATCGAGATTCGCGGCGTCACGGTGTCGTTCGGGGCCGTCTTGGCGCTCGATGCGCTCGATGCGGACCTTCAGGCGCCGGTGTGCGGACTGATCGGCCCCAACGGGGCCGGCAAAACGACGCTGGTGAATCTGCTCAGCGGCTTCGTCGAGGCTCGCGCCGGGTCGGTCGCCGTGCGAGGCAGCGCGCTGTTGACGATGAGCCCCGCGCAGCGGGTGCGTCACGGGCTGCGGCGTTCGTTCCAGACCGAGCAGGTCGTGGAGGACCTGAGCGCCTGGGACAACGTGCAGGCCATGCTGGACCACGTGCCGCATCCGCTTGGCGAGGCCGACGAACACGTGCATCGAGCAATGGCGCACGCCGGGCTGCTCGACGTCGCGGCCTGCAAAGGTTCGGAGCTGGATCTCTTTCGTCGTCGCATGGTGGAAGTGGCGAAGGCGTTGGTCGGCAACCCCGCCCTGATCCTGTTCGACGAGCCGGGCGCCGGTCTCGACGCGCACGAGTCGGCCGTGCTGCGCGACGCGATCGCACGCATCCCGGAACAGTTCGGCGCCCAGGTGCTGCTGATCGACCACGACGTCGATCTCATCGCCGCCATCTGTCAGCAGGCCCTGGTCTTGAATTTCGGCCGCCGGCTCGCGCTCGGCCCTACGCGTGTAGTGCTCGCCGACGCGGCCGTGCGCGAGGCCTATCTCGGAACGTGATGCTCGACGTCAGAAATCTCGACGTGCAGCGCGGCGGCAAGACCGTCGTGCATCGCGTCGACCTCAGCGTGGCGCGTGGCGAGATCGTGGCACTTCTCGGACCGAACGGCGCAGGCAAGTCCAGCATCGTGCTGGCCTTGGCCGGCGCGATCGCGCGTTCGAACGGCGACGTTCGTCTCGACGGCCAATTGCTGCCGGCCCGTGCCGATGCGGCGCGCCGCGCCGGCTTGGCGATCGTGCCCGAAGGCCACCATGTGCTGGGCAACCTGACGGTGCTGGACAACCTGCGCGCGGCCGCGCTCTTGCACCCCCGAACCAAGGTCGACGGAGGGGTGGCGCATGCGCTCGAGGTCTTTCCCGAGCTCGAGCCGAAGCTCGCGCATCTCGGCCGCTCGCTCTCCGGCGGGCAAAAGCAGATGGTGTGCATGGCGCAGGCCCTCATCGCACGCCCGAAGGCACTGGTCGTCGATGAGCTGTCGCTCGGGCTTGCGCCGCTCGTGGTCAGGCGGCTCGCGGAGGTGCTGCAGCAACTTGCGGGGCAAGGCGTGGCCGTGCTACTGATCGAACAGTTCACCACGTTGGCGCTGTCGATCGCCACGCGTGCGTGCGTGCTCCAGCGAGGCAGAGCGGTATGGACCGGCGATGCCGAAACGCTCCGCCGCCAGCCGGAGATTCTGCAGGGCAGCTACCTGAGCTAGGTGTGAAGCGTCAGTGGCGAACTCAGGTCCGTGACGCAGCGCCCGATGGAGACACCGGCAAGAATCGTCCCTCGGTCATGGGTCGAAGATGCCTGATCACCGTCAGTCTCGACCCTTGCGCACCTGGCAGATGCGCCGCGCCAAGGGACGAGCGCACCGTCTGCGGATGCCGGCAAGCCTCCAAAGACTGCTAACGCTTCTCCTCACGTCCCTGCGCCTGACGGTCGCGCAGAGTGTCCAGATAGTCCGCCCACTCCTTCATCATTGCGCGTCGCTGGGCGACGAACTCGGCTCGATCGTAGGCAGCACCCAGAGGGCCCGACTTGCCGTGCGCCAGCTGAGCTTCGATGACGTCCGGATGGACATTGAGCTGTTCAACCATGATCGTGCGCGCCATCGCTCGGAATCCATGTGGTGTCATGTCGTCGTTGCTGTATCCCATCCTGCGCAGCGCACCACGCAGCGTGTTCTCGCTCATCGGTCGCTCGCCGCTGAGCAGGCTCGTGAACACGTAGCGGCCGTGCCCGGTAAGCGGCTCAACTTCGCGCAGGATCTTGACGGCCTGTGACGCAAGCGGCACCAAATGAGGCCTGCCGCTCTCCTTGCCTTGCACGCTTCGTTTCATCTTCGAAGCCGGGATCGTCCATCGCGCCGAATGGAAGTCGACCTCGCGCCATTCCATGTGCCGGATGTTCCCGGGCCGCTGGAAGGTCAGCGCCGACAGCTTCAGTGCCGCCCGCGTCAGGGGGTGACCTTCGTATGTCCAGATCGCCCGGAGCAGTGACGCCGCGGCTGCCGGCTCCAGCACCGCCGACATGTGCTTGACGATGATCGGTTGCAGCGCCCCATGCAGATCGGGCGCCGGGTTGCGCTCGCACCGCCCAGTGGCGACGCCATAGCGAAACACCTGGCCGGCAGTCTGCCGCAGGGTGTGCGCGGTTTCGTGCGCACCGCGGTCCTCGATGCGGCGAAGCGTGTGGAGCAGGAGAGGTGCCGTGATCTCTGCCAGGGGCAGGCCACCAAGCCAGGGGAACAGATCCTTCTCCATCCGCTCGATCCAGCGCTCCGCGTATTTCTCGCTCCAGCCCTTCCTCTTGACGGCGTGCAGCTCGCGCGCGATCGCGGCGAATGTCGTTCCCGCGACAGCACCTTTCCTCAGCTTGTCCAAGTGCCGACGCTGCACCGGATCGACTCCGGTTCGATGCTCCAGCCGCGCCTTGTCCCGCGCGTCTCGGGCCTTCTTTAAGCTCACGACAACCTTGGCCGAACCCGCTTCGGAATAGCTGCCCAACGCGAGGCGCTTTTCCTTGCCGTCGAAGTAGTACTTCCAGAACCAGCGCTTCGACCCCGCAGGGGACACTTCCAGATAGAGGCCGCCACTGTCTGTCAGGCGAGCTCTTGGCTTGCCGGGAGGACACGTGGCATTGCGGCAAACGATGTCTGTAAGTGCCATGAGCCGGAGCCGCGCTGTTCCCCTATGAACTGCCGTTGTTCCCCTACATCAATCAGCCCACCCTGTGGACAACTGGTTTGCGGACGGCCTAAAAACAAATTGTAGGGGAACAGGCGCCGGAAACGGCCCAAATTCACCAAGTCTTCCCCTTCCTGTTCCCCTTTTTATCGATGGCTTGGCCTGGATGCCTTGAGACACCATTGGACAGATGCCGAGCGATTTACCTATGAAAATGGTCGGCCCAGCGGACGTTCTTGGACGTTAATGGACGCTTCGGTGGTCTGCCCGGAGGGACTCGAACCCCCGACCTGTTGCTTAGAAGGCAACTGCTCTATCCAGTTGAGCTACGGGCAGTGAGAGCCGGTCGGCACGTGGCCGCAATGGTCGGGGCGGCGGGATTCGAACTCGCGACCTACTGGTCCCAAACCAGTTGCGCTACCAGGCTGCGCTACGCCCCGATCCGATGCGATTGTACGAAGATGCGCCGTCAGAGCGCTTCATCGGCAGCCGTCGCGTCGGGAAGCATCAGTTGCTTCGAGATCGCGATGCATTGCTGGATGTGCTGCTCGCAGACGAAGCGAAGCGTCGAATACGTCAGCGCTGCCGACACCGCCTGGCCGGCAAGCGGGACGAACTTTGCCGCCTGCTGGGTCGTCAGCCGCACGCCAACGATGCTCAGCACGCGCACGACGAGCTCGCGGGTGACGAGCTTGCCGATCAGCATGCCGCCTCCGGCCGAGATCGCCTTGTAGACGACGACGCGGCGGTCGGGCGCGAGGCGCTCGATCTGCTCCGGCGTCAGGCCGAACGCCTGGTTGATGTCGGGGATGAGCCGCATCAACACGGCGACGTCGGTCACCCAGTCGACCCCGGGCACCGGCACCGCCGCGACCCCCGCGGCGACGAGCGCGCGCCGGCTGACGAGGTCGCGGCAGTAGCGGGCGACGGCATCGATCTCGCGCGTCGTCGCCGGCACCACGGTCCATGCCGGCGCGGTCTTGCGCCGGAAGAGCTTGCGAAGCACGGTCGTCGCCATGGTGGTGCCGGCATTCTCAGGCGAACGCCTGCGCCCAGATCCGGTCGAGCCGCTTGGCGCTGACCGGCTGCGGGGTCTTCAGCTCCTGAGCGAACAGGCCGACGCGCAGCTCCTCGAGCCACCAGCGGAATTCTTCCAGCCGTGGATCGCGGGCGCCGCGGCGCTCGGCGAGTTTCCTCAGGTAGCGCTGCTCGAGCGGCCGGATCTCGGTCATCCGTGCCTGGTCGCGCGCCGGGTCCGCGCGCAGCTTGTCGAGGCGGGCGGTGATCGCCTTCAGGTAGCGCGGCACGTGCTGCAGCCGCTGCCACGGCGTCGCCGCGACGAAGCGCTTCGGCATGAGGCGCGCGAGTTGCTGCGCGATGTCGTCGGCGACGTCCTTCGCCGGCTGCGCGTCCTTGAGCTTGCGTTGCGCCGTGTGGAGATCGGCGAGTACGACACCGGCAAGGCGCGCGACTTCCTGCGCGATCAGCATCAGGCGGCCGCGCCCTTCTTCGATGCGGCGCGCAAACGTCGCCGCATCGGTCGGCAGCGGCTCAGCGAGGAACGCGCGGTCGAGCGCGACCTCGACGATCTGCTCGCTCAGCTCGTCGGCAGTGCCGAGCGGCAGATAGGCCATCGCCAGCTTCTGCAGCTCCGGAATATTCTTGTCGAGCGCCTTCAGCGCATCCCGGATCTGCAGCGCAACCAGACGCCGCAGGCCCTTGCGATGCCGGTCGCGCGCGATCTCCGGCTCGTCAAAGACCTCGATCTCGACATGCGCCCCCTTGTCGATCAGCGCCGGATAGCCGATCAGGGCCTGCCCGCCCTCCTTCAGCTCCATCAGCTCCGGCAGCTTGCCGAACGACCAAGCGGTGTAGGCCGTGCGCGACCCGTGGTCGTCGCGAGGCGCCGTCGCCGCTGGCACGGGAATCGCTGGCCTTTTCTTTGCGTCAGCCGTTGTCGACGCGGCAGCGGCGGCCGCGACTTGTGCCGGCAGCCGCAGCGCAGCAAGCGCCTGAAACGCCGAGCGCGCGTGCGCCCCGAGGCTCGCCTTCAGCTCGGCAAGGTGGCGCGACTCGCCGATCTGGCGGCCGTGCTCGTCGACGACGCGCAGGTTCATCAGCAGGTGCGGCGACAGCTGCTCGTGCTTGAAATCGGCGCGGCGCAACGCGAGGCCCGTGCGCGCCGTGGCGTGCGCGGCGAGCGCATCGAGCAGGCTACCGTCGGCGAAGGCAACGTCGGCGACGAACGACTCGGCGTATTCCGGCAGCGGAACGAGCCGCGAGCGCGGCCGCTGCGGCAAGGTCTTCGCGAGCGCGACCACCTTTTCCCTGAGCATGCCGGGCACCAACCACTCGCAGCGATCTTCGCTCGCCTGATTGAGCGCATAGACCGGCACCGTCACGGTGACGCCGTCGCGGGCGTTGCCGGGCTCGTGCAGATAGACGGTCGCGCAATCGATGCCGCCGAGCCGGATCGTCTTCGGAAACGCCGAGGTCGTGATGCCTGCGGCCTCGTGGCGCATCAGCTCGTCGCGCGCCAGCATCAACAGGCGCGGCTGGCGCTTCACCTCATCGCGGTACCAGCGCTCGAAGCTCTCGCCGCTGTGCACGTCGGGCGGCAGCTGCTGATCGTAGAACGCGAAGATGAGATCGTCGTCGACGAGCACGTCCTGGCGGCGCGACTTGTGCTCGAGCTCCTCAACCTGCGCGATCAGCTTGCGGTTGGCGGCCATGAACGGCAGCTTCGTCTCCCACTCGCCGGCGACGAGCGCCTCGCGGATGAAGATCTCGCGCGCCGCTGCCGGATCGACATTCCCGAAGTCCACGCGCCGGTTGGCGTAGACCACGATGCCGTAGAGCGTCGCGCGCTCGAGCGCGATCACCTGCGCCGCCTTCTTCTCCCAGTGCGGCTCGAGCAGCTGCTTCTTGATCAGGTGGCCGGCGAGCGCCGGCAGCCACGCGGGATCGATCGCGGCGATGCCGCGCCCGTAGAGACGCGTCGTCTCGACCAGCTCGGCGGCGACGATCCAGCGCCCTGGCTTCTTCGCTAGGCGCGCGCCCGGATGACGCCAGAAGCGGATGCCGCGCGCGCCGAGGTAGGACTCGTCATCGTCGCTCTTGACGCCGATGTTGCCGAGCAGACCGGCGAGCATCGACTGGTGGATCTGCTCGTAGGTTGGGTCGGTGGCGTTGATGCGCCAGCCGTGGTCGGTAACGACGGTCAGCAGCTGGGCGTGGATGTCGCGCCATTCGCGCACGCGCCGCGGCGAGATGAAGTTCTCGCGCAGCAGCTGCTCGTGCTTGCGCGACGACAGCCGATGTTCGCCGTGGCCGCCCCGCGAATGCTCGAGCCAGGCCCAAAGCTTGAGGGTGCCGAGGAACTCCGATTTCTCGTCGTCGAACTTCGCGTGCGCCTGGTCGGCGGCCTGCTGCTGCTCGAGCGGGCGGTCGCGGACGTCCTGGACGCTGAGCGCGCTGGCGACGACGAGCACCTCGCGCAGCGCCTCGCGGCCGCGCGCCTCGACGATCATGCGGCCGATCCGTGGGTCGAGCGGTAGCCGCGCGAGCTCGCGGCCGATCGTCGTCAGCGCGTTGCGATCGTCGGTCGCGCCGAGCTCGCCGAGGAGCTGATAGCCGTCGGCGATCGCGCGCCGCGGCGGCGCCTCGAGAAACGGGAACTCCTCGACGCTGCCGAGGCCGAGCGACGCCATCCGCAGGATGACGCCGGCAAGCGACGAACGGACGATCTCGGGGTCGGTGAACTTAGGTCGCGCGGCGAAGTCAGCCTCGTCGTAGAGGCGGATGCAGACGCCGTCGGCGACCCGGCCGCAGCGCCCGGCGCGCTGGTTCGCCGCCGCCTGGCTGACCGGCTCGATCGGCAATTGCTCGACCTTGCTGCGAAAGCTGTAGCGCTTGACACGTGCAGTTCCGGCATCGATCACGAAGCGGATGCCGGGCACTGTGAGCGAGGTCTCGGCGACGTTGGTCGCGAGGACGATGCGGCGCGCGCTGTGCGGCGCGAACACCTCGTCCTGCTGCTGCTGCGACAACCGCGCGAACAGCGGCAGCACCTCGACGCCGGGCGGATGATGCTTGCGCAAGCGCCCGGCGGCGTCGCGGATCTCGCGTTCGCCGGGCAGGAAGACGAGGACGTCGCCGTTGCCGGCAGCGCCCGGACCACGCCAGAGTTCGTCGACGGCGTCGCAAATCGCGTCGCCGAGGTCGTGGTCGCGGCTCTCGACGAACGGCCGCCAGCGGATCTCGACGGGATAGAGGCGGCCCGAGACCTGGATCACTGGCGCCGGGCCGCTCGCGCTCGCGAAGTGCGCGGCGAAGCGCTCGGCGTCGATCGTCGCCGACGTGACGACGACGCGCAGGTCGGATCGGCGCGGCAGGATCTGCTTGATATGGCCGAGCAGGAAGTCGATGTTGAGGCTGCGCTCGTGCGCCTCGTCGACGATCAGCGTGTCGTAGGCGCGCAGCAGCGGATCGCTCTGCGTCTCGGCGAGCAGGATGCCGTCGGTCATCAGCTTGACGCTGGTGCCCGCTGCGAGCCGGTCCTGAAAGCGGATCTTGTAGCCGACGACCTCGCCGAGCTGCGTCTTCAGCTCGTCGGCAATGCGCTTGGCGACGCTCGACGCGGCGATCCGGCGCGGCTGCGTGTGGCCGATCCAGCCGCCGCCGTTGACCCGGCCGCGGCCGATCGCGAGCGCGATCTTCGGCAGCTGCGTCGTCTTGCCCGAACCGGTCTCGCCGCAGACGATGACGACCTGGTGCGCCCGCATTGCCGCCGCGATCTCGTCGCGCCGGCCCGAGACCGGCAGCGCCTCGGGGAACTCGATCGGCGGGAGCACGCGAAGATTATCCCGACCCGGGCAGGACCCTGCGTCGATGTCGCGGTACGCCGCCGGCGGCCCTGCAGCGCAGTCGTCTCGGGCCGGTTATTCACACCGGGAAACCCCGTTTGCGTCGCGCGATCGCGCCGAACTAGCATTTCAGGGTTCGGCCCGGCCTTCCTGGCGTTTGCTCCAGGAGGAGACCCATCGCACGACGTCGAACGACACTCGTTCCGCATCCTCGGGGCGTAGCCACTTTCGACACAAGGTCCCACATGACGAACCCAGAATCGACGACGAAGCCGTTCCAACGACGCAAGGTCATTCAGGCTGCGGCCGGCGCGAGCCTGCTGCAACTGGCGACGCCGTTCATCATCCCGGCGCGCGCTGCGGATACGGTCAAGATCGGCCTCGACAATCCGCTTACCGGTACGTATGCGGCTGTCGGCAAGAACGAGCTGAACGGCTGCGAGCTCGCTATCGAGCAGATCAACGCCAAGGGCGGCATCCTCGGCCGCCAGGCCGAGCTGCTCGTCGAGGATTCCACCAGCGGCGACGCTGGCACAGCGGTGCAGAAGGCGCGGAAGCTGATCGACCGCGACCAGGTCAACTTCCTCCTCGGCAACGTCAATTCGGCGCTCAGCCTGGCGATGGCCCAGGTCAGCAACGAGAAGAGCGTGCTGCACGTCGTTCCCGGCGGCCACACCGACGCCGTCACCGGCGCGAGCTGCCACTGGAACGTCTTCCGCGTCTGCAACACGACGCAGATGGAAGCCAACGCGGTGACGCCGGCGCTGATCAAGAACGCCGGCAAGAGCTGGTACTACATCACCCCCGACTACGCCTTCGGCCACACATTGCAGTCCGGCCTCGAGAAGGCCTGTGCGGCGGCCGGGGGCACGAAGGTCGGCGCCGACTTGACGCCACTCGGCACGACCGACTTCTCCTCGTACCTGATCAAGGCTCAGGCCGCCAAGCCCGACGTCATCCTGTTCCTCGTGCAGGGCGACGACATGATCAACGCTCTCAAGCAGGCGGTGCAGTTCGGCCTCGACAAGCGCTTTCATCTTGCCGGCGGCCAGCAGGAACTCGAGCCGCTTGAGGGGCTGCCGCCCGAGGCGCGCATCGGCACCTGGGTTTTCGAGTGGTACTGGAACCAACCGGGCGTGCCGCATGTCGCCGAGTTCGTCGCGGCGATCAAGAAGAAGACCGGTCGCGTGCCGACGGCGCGCACCTGGTTCGGCTTCGCCTCGACATGGACCTGCGCGCTGGCGGCGAACAACGCCAAGTCGCTCGAGGCGGTGAAGATGGCCAAGGCGTTGCAAGGCTTCAAGCTGCCCCCCGAAGTCGCCCTGATGCCCGATGGCGCCTATTTCCGCGCCGGGCAGAACCAGCTGATCCCGAACCTGTACGTCGGCAATGCCCAGGCCCAGGGTTCGGCGCCAGACGACCTCTTCAAGGTCACGCAGGTGGTGAAGGGGATCGACGCCGCCGGAACTCTCGAGGAGACCGGCTGCAAGATGACCTGGCCGACCTGATCCGCGTTGGTCGCATCCGTCCTCGGGCCCGTAGCGCGTTGCTGCGGGCCCGATTCGCAAGGCTGCATCGTTCGGCGCGCGGTGGCTGCGTCGCAAAGCAAGATTCTTCCCGTCTCATCTTCGAGAGAGGACGCGATCGACGCGGCGCCCGATGACACAGCTGCTTCTCTTTAACGTCTTCAACGGCCTAATCGTCGGCGCGTTCTACGCACTGATGGCGCTCGGCCTATCGCTGATCCTCAACCTCAGCGGCGTCATCAATTTCGCGCACGGCGGGTTCCTGGCCATCGGAGCCTACCTCGCCTACATGCTGATGCCGACGATCGGCTTCTGGGGCGCGCTTGTCGTCGCACCCTTCCTCACGGCGCTGCTCGGCCTCATCGTCGAGCGCGTCCTGATCCGACGCCTCTACGGTCGCGATCCGCTCTACAGCCTGCTGATGACGTTCGGCCTGGCTTACATCCTCGAAGACGTCACGCGCTACATCTGGGGCGCCCAGAGCCTGCCGTTTCCAATTCCGTCGTGGCTGACAACGCCTCTGTCGGCCGACTTCTTCTTCCTCACCGGCTATCGCCTGTTCATGGTCCTGCTCGTCGCGGTCGCGGTCGGTGGTCTCTTCCTCATCCTCAATCGCACGCGCCTGGGCATCCGCATCCGCGCCGGCACGCTCGACCTCGAGACGGTGTCGGTGCTCGGGGTCAACGTCGGCGTGCTGCGCAATCTCAACTTCGGGCTCGGCATTTATCTCGCCGGGCTGGCCGGCGTGCTCGCCGCCGGCATGCTCGGTTTGCAGCCGACGATCGGCACGTCGCTCATCATGCCGAGCTTCGTCGCCATCATCGTCGGCGGCCTCGGCAGCCTGCCCGGCACGCTGCTCGGCGGGCTGCTGATCGGCGTCGCCTCGGGCGTGACGACCGTCTTCTTCCCCTCGGCGACCGAAGCCGTGATGTACGTGATGATGGGCCTCGTCCTGCTCGTTCGGCCGCGCGGCCTGCTCGGCGAGGAAGGGAGAACGCAGTGACGATCGCCCGCGACAAGCTGGCGTGGAACGCCGTCCTCTGGATCGTCCTCCTGACGATGCCGTACTGGATGGGCGCCATCGGCGGCTACACCGAGCTGGCGTGCCGCGTCGTCATCCTTGGTCTGGCGGCGATGGCGCTGAACTTCCTGCTTGGCTTCACCGGCGTCCTCTCGTTCGGTCACGCCGCCTACTTCGGCCTTGGTGCCTATGGCGCGGCGATGTCGATCAAGTTCTTCACGGCGAGCACGCCGCTGGCGATCATCGTCGGCGTGATCGTCGGCACCGCCGCCGCGGCGGCCATTGGCGCGCTCATCGTCAAGCTGCGAGGCGTCTACTTCGCGATGGTGACGATCGCCTTCGGTCAAGTCTTCTACTTCATTACCTTCCGCTGGAATACGGTCACCGGCGGCGACGACGGCCTCACCGGATGGCACCGGGAGCCGCTGCACCTGGGGTTTGCCAACATCGACATCGCCGGCAACGACAAGGCCTTCTACTACCTCGTCCTGTTGCTCTTCGCGGTGGCGGTTGCGATGATGGCCATGCTGCTGCGCTCGCCGCTCGGGCGCAGCCTGATCGCCATTCGAGAGAACGAACGGCGCGCACGCTTTCTCGGCATTCCGGTCGAGCGGCACATTTGGATCGCCTTCGTCATCTCCGGCTGCTTCGCCGCGCTTGCGGGCACGCTCTACGCTCTGCTCAGCAACTTCACTGACCCGCGTTCGCTGCACTGGACGCTCTCGGGCAACTTCGTGATCATGGCCGTGCTCGGCGGCATGCGCTCGTTCTGGGGGCCGCTCATCGGCGCTGCGATCTTCGTCGTGCTCCAGGACTATGTCTCGAGCCACACCGAGAACTGGATGTCGTTCATCGGCCTGTTCTTCGTGCTCGTCGTCACCTTTTTCCCGCGCGGCGTGCTCGGCATCATCAAGCGGAGAGTTGCGACGTGAGCCTCCTGCAGGTGCAGAACGTGTCGCGCCACTTCGGCAGCCTGGTCGCCGTCGACCAGGTCTCGATGACGGTTGAGCCCGGTGAGCTGCGCGCCGTCATCGGCCCGAACGGGGCGGGCAAGACTACGTTCTTCAACATGATCAGCGGTTTCTTCCCGCCGACCTCGGGTGGCATCGTCTTCAAGGGCACCGACATCACCGCCTGGCCCGCCGAGCGCCGTGTTGCGGCCGGTATGGCACGCACCTTCCAGATCACGGAGATCTTCCCCGAGCTCAGCGTGCGCGAGAACCTGCGCATCCCGGTCGAGGTGGCAGCCGGGCTTCGCCTGCAGCCGTGGCTCTCGAGGATGGCAGACGCGAAGATCCGCGCCCGCCTCGACGAGCTGCTCGGCATGGGCGGCCTTGCCGACAAGGCTGACCGTCTCGTCGGTGAGCTCTCCCACGGTGACCAGCGCGCCACCGAGATCATGATGTCGCTTGCTCTGAAGCCGCTCTTGCTCCTCCTCGACGAGCCCACCGCCGGCATGGGCGACCAGGAGACCTACGACGTCACGAAGCTGATCCGCAAGCTCCATCGCGACGAGAAGCTCACCATCGTTCTGATCGAGCACGACATGCGCGTCGTCTTCCACCTTGCCGACCGCATCATGGTGCTTGCCGAGGGTGCCGTGCTCGCCGAAGGCACGCCCGAGGAGATCGGCAAGGACGAGCGCGTGCAGGCGGCCTATCTCGGGAAGACCGAATGAAGCTCGTCCTCGAAGCGCAAGGCTTGCAGACGTTCTACGGCAAGAGCCATATCCTGCACGGCGTCGGTCTGACCGTCGGCGAGGGCGAGATCGTGACGCTGCTCGGCCGCAACGGCGCCGGCAAGTCGACCACGCTGCGCAGCCTGATCGGGCTCACGCACGCGCGTGAAGGCAGGGTCAACATCTTCGGCCAGGAGACGACGCAGTGGTCGCCGAACCGCATCGCCGCGCTCGGCGTCGGCTTCGTTCCGGAAGGCCGCCGCATCTTCGCCAACCTCAGTGTCGACGAGAACCTGCGCGTGCCCATGGAGCGCAGCGGACCGTGGACGATTCCGCGCGTTTACGAGCTGTTTCCGCGCCTGCAGGAACGCCGCGCCAACAAGGGACGGCAACTCTCGGGCGGCGAGCAGGAGATGCTCTCGATCGCACGCGCGCTGCTCCTCAACCCGCGTCTGCTCATGCTCGACGAACCGTCGCAAGGTTTGGCGCCGCTGATCGTCAAGCAGGTGCTCGACGTCATCGTCGCGGCGCGCAAGGAAGGCATCTCGGTGCTGCTGGTCGAGCAGAACGTGCGCGCCGCGGTCGAGGTCGCCGACCGGGCTTACGTTCTCGACGACGGGCGGATCGCCTTCGAGGGCCCGGCCGCGGAGTTCGCGCGCGACGAGGAGCGTGTGCGCGCCCTTGCCGGCGCCAGCGCGGAGAGCTGGGACGTGGTCGAGTAGCTGACCGCGCGAGATCGAGGCGAGCGGTCGACGCGACCCGAGGTGACGGCTGCGCCGTCCCCGTGCGGCGCTGCGCGCGTGACAGAATCGCGACCGCTTCGTCGCTGCCGGCCTTCGCTTGAACCTCGTCTTCCCGCATACCTTCGTGCCGTGGTTTCGCACGGTCGCGCCGTACATTCACGCCTATCACGGCAAGACCTTCGTCGTCGCCATCGCCGGCGAGCTGATCGCCGCCGGCAAGCTCGCGTCGTTCGCGCAGGACCTCGCGATCCTGCAGGCGATGGGGATCAAGATCGTCCTCGTGCACGGCTTTCGGCCGCAGGTCGACGAGCAACTGCGCTCGAAGGGCCATCCGGCGCGCCACAGCCAGGGAATGCGGATCACCGACCCGGTCGCGCTCGACAGCGCGCAGGAAGCGGCAGGCCAGCTGCGTTTCGAGATCGAGGCGGCGTTCTCGCAGGGCCTGCCGAACACGCCGATGGCCAACGCGATCGTGCGCGTCGTCTCGGGCAACTTCCTGACCGCGCAGCCGGTCGGCGTCGTCGACGGCGTCGATTTCATGCACAGCGGCGTCGTCCGCAAGGTCGATGCCGTCGCGATCCGGCGTGCGATCGACATCGGCGCCATGCTGCTGCTCTCGCCGTTCGGCTTCTCGCCGACCGGCGAGGCGTTCAACCTGACCATGGAAGACGTCGCGACCAGCACCGCGATCGCGCTGCAGGCCGACAAGCTTCTGTTCGTCACCGAGGTGCCGGGCATCCACGAGGACGCAGCCAACCCGGAATCGCCGATCGACACCGAGCTCGCGCTCGCCGACGCCGAAAAGCTGCTCGCCGCGCTGCCGCCGCCGATCGCGCCGACCGACACGGCGTTCTATCTGCGCCACTGCGTGCGCGCCTGTCGCTGTGGCGTCGAGCGCTCGCACATCCTGCCCTTCGCGGTTGACGGCGCGCTGCTGATGGAGGTGTTCACGCACGATGGCATCGGCACGATGGTCGTCGACGAGAAGCTCGAGAGCCTGCGCCAGGCGACCGCCGACGACATCGGCGGCGTGCTGCAGCTGATCGAGCCGTTCGAACGCGATGGCACGCTCGTCAAGCGCGGCCGGACCGAGATCGAGCGCGACATCGGCAACTACACCGTCATCGAGCACGACGGCGTGATCTTCGGCTGCGCCGCGCTCTATCCGTACCCGGAAGCGAAGACCGGTGAAATGGCGGCACTCACCGTTTCAGCCCAGGTCCAAGGCCAGGGCGACGGCGAGCGAATATTGAAGCGGGTCGAGCAGCGCGCCCGCGCACTCGGCCTGGAAAGCATATTCGTGCTGACAACACGCACCATGCATTGGTTCATCAAACGTGGTTTCGTCCAGGTCGACCCGGACTGGCTTCCGGACGCGCGCAAGCGCAAATACAACTGGGATCGCCGCTCGCAGGTATTCGTCAAGAAACTCTCCTGATCGGATAATCAGGCACGAAACTACGCGGCCGAATGCCGCGTCGGAGAACAGGAACATGGCCAGGACCGTTCAATGCGTATATCTCAAGCGCGAGGCCGAGGGGCTCGATTTTGCGCCCTATCCGGGCGAACTCGGCAAGCGGATCTACGCCTCGGTGAGCAAGGAAGGCTGGGCGGCCTGGTTGAAGCATCAGACGATGCTCGTCAATGAGAATCGGCTGAATCTCGCCGACCAGCGGGCGCGCCAATACCTGGCGAGGCAGATGGAGAATTTCTTCTTTGCCGGCGGCGCTGAGCAGCCGAGCGGCTACGTACCGCCGACGACATGAATCTCCCGTAGAATTTCGCGGCTGCTCGAAACGCCCCTGCGAAACTCCAACAAGGATTCTCCCCGTGCCAACCCTTCAGGAATTGATGGCCCAGCGTGAGGCGCTCGAGCGCCAGATCGAGCAGACCAAGAAGCACGAGCGCGGCGAAGCGATCGAGAAAGTCAAGGCGCTGATGGCGCAATATGGCCTGAGCGTTGCCGATCTCGGCAGCCGGCCGGTATCGAGCAAGCCGAAGAAGGGTCGCTCGGGCGGCAAAGTGGCGGCCAAATACCGCAATACCTCGACTGGCGAGACTTGGAGCGGCCGCGGGTTGCAGCCGCGCTGGTTGAAGGCGGCGTTGGCGAGCGGCCGCAAACTCGCCGACTTCGCGGTCTAGGCGCCGAGCCCTCGCGCCGGTTGCGCGACGCGGCCTTGTGGGCGCGAAAATCAGCGCTTAGACAATCGCGCTGCGCCGCGCCACGCCCAGCGTGCCGACCGACGTCGACCCATGATCCCGCCCACCTTCGTCCACGAGCTGCTGTCACGAGTCGACATCGTCGAGATCGTCGGGCGATCGGTCGAGCTCAAGCGGGCGGGCTCGACCTGGAAGGGCCTCTGCCCGTTTCATGGCGAAAAGTCACCGAGCTTCACGGTCTCGCCGTCGCGGCAGACCTACCACTGCTTCGGCTGCGGCGTCCATGGCAACGCGGTCGGCTTCCTGATGGAGCACCACGGCATGGGCTTCATCGACGCCGTCCGCGATCTTGCCCAGCAGGCCGGCCTGGCCGTCCCCGAGACGACGAGCCAGCCCGGCGAGCGCGAAGAAGCCGCGCGCATGAAGCAGAAGCAGCTCACCCTCGGCGATGTCCTCGGCCGCGCTGCCGACGGCTACCGGCGCCAGTTGAAGGCGAGCGATCGGGCGATCGCCTATCTGAAGGGCCGTGGCCTGAGCGGCGAGGTCGCAGCGCGATTCGGCCTCGGCTACGCGACCGACTCGTGGCGTGGACTGGCGAGCGTCTTTGCGGACTACGAAGACCCGCTGCTCGAGGAAAGCGGGCTCATCATCTCGCGCGCCGAGGAGCGAGCCACGGACGGCGAAGCAAGCGAGCCGCCGAGCGGCAAGCGCTACGACCGCTTCCGCGACCGCATCATGTTTCCGATTCGCTCGGTCCAGGGGCCGGTGATCGGATTCGGCGGCCGCGTGCTCGACCGCGGCGAGCCGAAGTACCTCAATTCGCCCGAGACGCCGGTCTTCAGCAAGGGGCGTGAGCTCTACGGCCTGTTCGAGGCACGTGCCGCGATCCGCCAGCGCGGCTACGCGCTCGTCGTCGAGGGCTACATGGACGTCGTCGCGCTGGCGCAGGCCGGCTTCGAGAACGCGGTCGCGACGCTCGGCACTGCCTGCACCGCCGAGCACGTGCAAAAGCTCGTCCGCTTCACCGACTCGGTCGTCTTCAGCTTCGACGGCGATTCCGCGGGCCGGCGCGCCGCCGGGCGCGCGCTCCAGGCAAGCTTGGCGCACGCAGTCGACACGCGGACATTCCGATTCCTCTTCCTTCCCGCCGAGCACGATCCCGACAGCTTCGTCCGCGAGCGCGGCGCGGCGGAGTTCGAGGTGGCCGTCGCGCAGGCGGTGCCGCTGTCGCGACAGGTCGTCTCGAATGCGGGCGAAGGGCTCGATCTGGGAACCGCCGAAGGCCGGGCGCGCCTGCTCGCGAACGGCAGGCCGCTCTGGTCGCAGCTCCCGGACGGCATGCTCAAGCGCCAGCTGCTCGGCGAGTTCGCCTCGCGCGGCGCGCTGCCGATCAACGAACTCGCTGCCGTCTGGCGGGTGCATGGAGTCGGCGCTGTCCGCGGCACGACCACATCCCGCGCCGAGCGCCCCGCCCGCGGCCGCGGCACTGCACTGCGCAGGCAGGTCGCGCAGCCGGCCGACCGGATCGCTTGGATGCTGCTGCTCGAAAGCGGCTGGTGGGAGACGCTCGGCCCTGGCGATCACGGGGCGCTGTGCGCGCTGCCGGGCTGGCATGGCGAGCTGTTCCGATTCCTTGACCGCGAGACCGCCGAGCACGGCGCCCGGCCGTGGGCGGTGCTGCGCGAACGGATTGCCGGCGAAACGTGGGCGCCGGCGGCGCTTGCCGTCGTCGACGCTGAGGATCCGGCGATCGAGCCCATCGCCGACGATCTTTCGCGATCGCTCGAGCAGCTCCGGGCGGCAGCCGACAGGCGCGATGCGATGCGCATCCTGGGCCGGATTTGAGAGCTGTCGCGACCCGCCGTTGTATAATGGAAGGCTTCGGCGATCGCGGCAAGCGTGACGGCAGCACCTCCGGCCCCGGCCACCCTCCGAACGAGGGTCATCCCCAAGGCCAACTTCCCCGCAAGGGCTGCAGCGAACGGGCGTCCAGACCTTTTCGGGTCGCGTCCAGTCACCCCGCTTCGGCTCGAGCGGCGTTTGACCCTTCAGGGGGCACGCCGCGGCGAAGTCGTTTCCTGTGCCGAGCGACCGCGAGGAACTTGAATTTCGCATGAAAGTGCGCAGTTCGACACTTGGGCCTGCCGAGGTGCAGCCCGTACCGATCCGAGGAACCGCATGACCGCCAAGAAGCCCGCCGCCCCGCCGAAAGCTGCCCGTCCCGCCGCCAAGGCCAAGCCCGCTGCCGTCGAGCCGAAGAAAAAGGCAGCGACAGCGGCCAAGGCCGTGGAGGCGCCCGCCAAGGGCAAGCTGCCGCCAGCCAAGAAGGGCAAGGGTGACGACAAGGCCGCCAAGCCCGACGCGTCCGACGTCGACTTGTCCGATCTTGAATCCGATCTCGAGGGCGAGCCAGTTTCCGCCGAGGTCGAGGCCGCGGCCAAGGCGAAGCCGCTGCGGATGAAGGTCAGCCGCGCCAAGGAGCGCGCGCTGATGCGCGAGTTGGCCTCGACGAGACCCAGCTCACCGAAGAAGAAGTCGCCAAGCGCCGCCAGGAGCTGAAGACGCTCATCAAGATGGGCAAGACGCGGGGCTTTCTGACCCACCAGGAGATCAACGACCACCTTCCGGAAAAGCTCGTCGACCACGAGATCCTGGAGGCGATCGTCTCGATGCTCAACGACATGGGCATCGCGGTCTACGAGCAAGCGCCCGACGCGGCGACGCTGCTGATCGCCGGCGGCGGCGCGACCACCGCGACCGAGGAGGAAGCCGAGGAAGCGGCCGAGGCGGCGCTCTCGACCGTCGACTCCGAGTTCGGCCGCACGACCGACCCGGTGCGCATGTACATGCGTGAGATGGGGACGGTCGAGCTCTTGACGCGAGAAGGCGAGATCGAGATCGCCAAGCGCATCGAAGGCGGCTTGCAGGCGATGATGCTTGCGATCAGCGCCTCGCCGACGACGATCGCCGAGATCATGGCCTACGCCGATCGCATCGGCTCGGGCGAGATGAAGATCTCCGAAGTCGTCGACGGCTTCGTCTCCGAAGGCGAAGCCGACGACTACGTCGCCGAGGAAGACGTCGACTTCTTCGACGAAGAGGACGACGACGACGGCAACGGTGGCTCGAAGGCGCTCACCAAGAAGCTCGAGGAGCTGAAGGCGGCGGCGCTCGTCAAGTTCGATTCGCTGCGCATCAACTTCGAGAAGATGCGTAGGGCGTTCGAGAAGGACGGCTACCAGTCGCCCGCCTACAACCGCGCCCAGCAGGCGATCTCGAGCGAGCTGATGACAATCCGCTTCACGGTGAAGACGATCGAGAAGCTGTGCGGCATCCTGCGCTCGCAGGTCGAGGACGTGCGCCGCTACGAACGCGAGTTGCGCAAGATCCTGGTCGACAAGTGCGGCATGCCGCAGGACTACTTCATCAAGAGCTTCCCGCCCAACATCCTCAACCTGAAGTGGGCGGAGAAGGAGATCTCGGCCGCCAGGCCCTACAGCATCATCCTTGCGCGAAACCTCCCGCCGGTGCAGGAGCTGCAGAAGAAGCTCACCGAGCAGCAGGCGCGCGCAGTCGTTCCGCTCGAAGACCTGAAGAAGATCAACAAGCGGATGAACGAAGGCGAGCGCGCGTCGCGCGACGCCAAGAAGGAGATGATCGAGGCCAACCTGCGCCTTGTCATCTCGATCGCCAAGAAGTACACCAACCGCGGCCTGCAGTTCCTCGACCTGATTCAGGAAGGCAATATCGGTCTGATGAAGGCGGTCGACAAGTTCGAATACCGCCGCGGCTACAAGTTCTCGACCTACGCGACTTGGTGGATCCGCCAGGCGATCACGCGCTCGATCGCCGACCAGGCGCGCACGATCCGGATTCCGGTCCACATGATCGAGACGATCAACAAGATGAACCGCCTGTCGCGCCAGCACCTGCAGGAGTTCGGCTTCGAGCCGGACGCGCCGACGCTGGCCGAGAAGATGGAGATCCCCGAGGACAAGATCAGGAAGATCATGAAGATCGCCAAAGAGCCGATCTCGATGGAGACGCCGATCGGCGACGACGACGACTCGCATCTCGGCGACTTCATCGAGGACACCAACAACACAGCCCCGATCGAGGCGGCGATGCAGGCCGGCCTGCGCGACGTCGTCAAGGACATCCTCGACTCGCTGACTCCGCGCGAGGCGAAGGTGCTGCGGATGCGCTTCGGGATCGAGATGTCGACCGACCACACGCTCGAGGAAGTCGGCAAGCAGTTCGACGTCACGCGCGAGCGGATCCGTCAGATCGAGGCCAAGGCGATCCGGAAGCTCAAGCACCCGAGCCGCTCCGACAAGCTGCGGACCTACCTCGACACGCTCTGACGCGGCTCGGCAATTCGGGTTTGAAGGGGTTCCGGTCGCAGACCGGGACCCTTTTTTGCTTGCGAGTCCGCGATAAAATTGCTGCCAATGGCCAGCCCGAACCCCCAGGCATGACCCAGGTTCTGCAGCGCACTGTGTTGTTCGCCGATCTGCGCGGCAGCACCTCGATGTACGAGACGCTCGGCAACGCAACTGCCACCGCCGTCGTCAGTCGCAGCGTCGCCCTCCTCGCCCGCATCGTCACGGTCCACGGCGGCCAGGTGATCAAGACCCTCGGCGACGGCCTGATGGCAGTCTTCGATAAGCCGAGCCAGGCCGTCACCGCCGCCGACGACATGCACGACTCGCTGGCGCGCATCGGCATGGTCGATGATCTTCCCGAGCCTGCGGTCGATTCCGAGACCGGCGCCCCCGACAGCGGCAACGACGAGGCGTACGAAGGCGGCGCGCCGACCCTGCCGCCGCGGCCGCCGGTGCCGCTTAAGCTTCAGGTCGGCCTTGCGCATGGCGAAGTCGTCGAGATGGGCGGCGACGTCTTCGGCGATGCCGTCAACGTCGCCGCGCGCCTGCTCGACCACGCTGGCGACAACGAGACGCTGGCGACGGCGAGCGTCGTCGAGCAGCTCGGCGAGTGGGAACGTTCGCGCTTTCGAAGCCTCGACCGGATGCAGTTGCGCGGTCGCGTCGAGCCGGTCCACGTCCATCTGCAGGAAGCGGTCCGCCGCTTCGGCGACACCGCGGCAACCGCCTACGGCGACATGCTGATCCCCGTCTCGGAGCCAGAAGGAATCCGCCTCGTCTGGCTCGACCTCAACCGTATCTATGCCGGCACCAGCCTGCCTGTCATCCTCGGCCGCAGCCCGCAGGCGACCTACATCATCGACGACACCCGCGTCTCGCGATCGCACGCGCGGATCGACTGGCACGGCGGCACCTTTCAGCTCGTTGACCTGAGCTACAACGGCACCTACGTCCGCTTCGACAACGATCCCGAGATCATCAGCCTGCGCCGCGGCGCGTGCACGCTGCACGGCAGCGGCGTGATCGGCCTCGGCGCCCCGCCCTCGGAGCCGATCAGCCCCTGCGTGCGGTTCGAGGTCATGAAGTTCGCGGACACCCAGCGCGGGCTCGGCGCCATCGACTTCGGCCTCAAGTGACCGTCGCCCCGGAACCGGCGCACGCGCACGGGACCGCGCCGCAGACCGCGATCGTTCTCTGCAATCTCGGCACGCCCGAGGCGCCGACGCCGGCGGCGGTGCGCCGCTACCTCGCTGAGTTCCTGAGCGATCCGCGCGTGGTCGAGATTCCGCGCGCCGCCTGGCTGCCGATCCTGCACGGCGTCGTGCTGCGGGTACGGCCGGCGCGCACGGCGCGCAAGTACGCGAGCATCTGGATGGACGAAGGCTCGCCGCTGAAGGTCTGGACCGAGCGGCAGGCGGTGCTGCTCGATGGCTATCTCGGCGAGCGCGGCCACCGAGTCTTGGTCCGCTATGCGATGCGTTACGGCGCGCCGTCCATTGCAGCGGTGCTCGATGACGTCAAGGCTGCCGGCGCCGACCGCATCCTCGTGCTGCCGCTCTACCCGCAGTACGCGGCGTCGACGACGGCGAGCATCGGCGACGCGGTGGCGACATGGCTGCGGACAATCCGCAACGTCCCCGACCTCCGCTTCGTCAAGCACTACCACGACGACCCAGGCTACATCGGCGCGCTCGCAGCGCGCGTCAACGAGCATTGGCGCATCAACGGCCGCCCCGACAAGCTCGTGCTCAGCTTCCACGGCCTGCCGCGCCGCTCGCTCGCGCTCGGCGACCCGTACCACTGCGAGTGCCTGAAGACCGGACGGTTGCTCGCCGAACGGCTGAAGCTGAACGACGACTTCATCGCGGTCACGTTCCAGAGCCGCTTCGGTCGCGCCGAATGGCTGCAGCCCTACACCGAGCCGACGCTGCTGGCGCTGGCGCGCGCCGGCGTCAGTCGTGTCGATGTTTTCTGTCCCGGCTTCACGTCCGACTGCCTCGAGACGCTCGAGGAGATCGACCAGGTCGCACGCGCGACGTTCCTGTCGGCGGGCGGCAAGCAGTTCGGCTACGTGCCGTGCCTCAACGATCAGCACGAATGGCTGGCCGCGCTCGCCGCCATCGCGCAACGCAACCTCCAGGGCTGGGAGACGTCGCCGCCGGATGACGCGGCGGCCAGCGCTGAAGCGCTCGACGCGCAGCGCCGCCGCGCCCTCGCCGCGGGCGCTTCGGCCTGAGCCCCGAGCGCCTCGGGAGCACCGCTTGCACCGGGTGTTCCGCCCGTTGCGGGATCGGCCGCGGGCGGCGATAGTCGTCGCTCCCCGAAGCCTCAGGAACGCAGAGAGAAACGACATGAGACATTCCCAGACCCTCGCGGTCGGCGCGGCACTGGCCGCTGCCTGTTCGCTTGCCTGCGCCCAGGTCCCCGCCGGCTACCCGGCGTCGTACGCCGACACGATCGCCGCCGCCAAGAAGGAAGGCAAGGTCGTCATCTACAGCACGACCGACACCGTAGCCGCGAACTTCCTGATCAAGGACTTCCAGGCGCTCTATTCGGGCATCTCGGTCGAATACAACGACATGAACTCGACCGAGGTCTACAACCGCTTCATCAGCGAGCGCGCGGCCAACGCCGGCTCGGCCGACGTCCTCTGGAGCTCGGCGATGGACCTGCAGGTCAAGCTCGTCAGCGACGGCGGCGCGATGACGTATGCGTCGCCTGAGATCGCGCATCTGCCCGGCTGGGCGGTGTGGAAGAACGAAGCGTTCGGGACGACCTACGAGCCGCTCTCGATCGTCTACAACAAGCGGCTTCTGACCGGCGACGAGATCCCGCAGAGCCATGCCGACCTGATCCGCGTCTTCACGTCCAAGGCCGACAAGCTCAAGGGCAAGGTGACGACCTACGACATCGAGAAGTCGGGCGTCGGATTCATGCTCATCACCCAGGACAGCATGTTCAACCCGCGGTTCTGGGACATGGTCAAGGCGCTCGGCGCGGTCGGCCCGCGCTTCCAGTCGAGCGCGGGGACGATGATGGAGCGCATCAGCTCCGGCGAGAACCTGGTCGGCTTCAACATCTTCAACTCGTACGCAGCGCTGCGCGCGAAGAAGGATCCGTCGATCGGCATCGTCCTGCCGAAGGACTACACGCTGATCATGTCGCGCGTGATGTTCGCATCGAAGACGGCGAAGAATCCGAACGCCGCCAAGCTCTGGGTCGACTACATCCTGTCCAAGCGTGGCCAGACGATCATCGCCAACCAGTCCGAGCTCGGCTCGATCCGACCCGATGTCGAAGGCGAGATGACCGCGGCAGGCTACGCCAAGACGGTCAGCAATCCGAAGCCCATTCCCGTCAGCGCCGAGCTGCTCGCCTTCCTCGACCAGACCAAGCGCCTGGACTTCATCAAGCAATGGCAGGCGGCAATCAAGGGCAGCAAGTAGGGCCATGCGGGTCAGCCTGTCGCGGGCGAGCGTCATCACGCTGACGGCGCTCGCCGTCTTCCTGCCGCTCGGACTGATCCTTTACCAGAGCCTTCTCACCGCGCCGTTCTTCGTGCCGACCAAGGGCATCGGCACCGCGGCGTTCGAGTTCATCTTCGCCGACAGCGACTTCTGGGATGCGTTCAAGAACTCGCTGATCATCGCCGCGGCGATGGGGCTGATCGCGGTGCCGCTCGGCGGCATCCTGGCGTTCCTGATGGTCCGCACCGACCTGCCGGGGCGGACCTGGATCGAGCCGCTGCTCCTGATCCCGATCTTCGTCTCGCCGATGGTGCTCGCGTTCGGCTACGTCGTCGCTGCCGGCCCGGTCGGCTTCTATTCGATCTGGGCCAAGGGACTGTTCGGGGGCGTGCCCTGGAACGTCTACTCGCTCACCGCGATTGCCATCATCGCCGGCCTCACGCACGTGCCGCATGTCTACCTGTACTCGTCGTCGGCGCTGAAGAGCCTCGGCTCCGACGTCGAGGAGGCCGCGCGCATGGCAGGGTCGAGCCCGTTCCAGGTCGCCAAGGACGTCAGCCTGCCGATGGTGACGCCGTCGCTGCTCTATTCGGGCGTGCTGGTGTTCTTCCTCGGCTTCGAGATCTTCGGCCTGCCGCTTGTGCTCGGCGACCCCGAAGGCCATCTCGTGCTCGCGACCTACCTCTACAAGCTGACCAACAAGCTCGGCACGCCTTCGTACCACCTGATGGCAGCGGTCGCGGTGTGCATCGTCGCCGTCACCTTCCCGCTCGTGATGCTGCAGCGCTTCCTGCTCAAGAACGCCGGCAAGTACGTGACCGTCAAGGGCAAGGCCGGGCGCCAGCGGCCGCTGCCGCTCGGCGGCTGGCGCTGGCCCGCGACGGTGCTGCTTGCCTTCTGGCTGTTCGTCACGATTGTCGTGCCGCTCTCGGGAATCGCGTTGCGGGCGTTCGTCAGCAATTGGGGCGAAGGCGTCGATATCGCCGACGTGCTCACGCTCGATCACTTCCGCGAAGTTTTCACCCAGCCGACGCTCGTCCGCGGCATCGCCAACACAGTGCTGATCGGCGTCATCGGCGGCGCGCTCGCGGTCGTGTGCTACACAGCGGTCGGGCTTGCGACGCATCGCAAGGCCGACGGCTGGTCGCGCTTCGTCGACTACCTCGTCCTCGTTCCGCGCGCCATTCCCGGGCTGCTCGCCGGCCTCGCGTTCCTGTGGGTGTTCCTGTTCTTCCCGCCGCTCGCTCCGCTGCGCTCGACGATCTTCAGCGTCTGGCTCGCCTACACCGTCGTCTGGCTCGCGTACGGGATGCGGCTGGTGTCGAGCTCGCTGCTCCAGGTCGGTCCCGAGCTCGAGGAGGCGGCACGAAGCGCCGGCGCGTCGCGCAGCCAGGTGACCCGCGACGTGACGCTGCCGCTGATCCGCTACGGGCTGCTGGCCAGCTGGCTGCTCGTCTTCATGATCTTCGAGCGCGAGTACTCGACCGGCGTCTACCTGCTCGGCCCGGGCACCGAGGTCATCGGCTCGCTGCTGGTCTCGCTCTGGGGCACGGGCGGCGCCGACATGGTCGCCGCCCTTTCGCTCATCAACGTGGTGCTGGTGGCCATCGGCCTCACCGTCGCCCTGCGCTTCGGAGTCAAGCTGCATGACTGACGCTTCCTCAGCCGGCGGCGCCGCCGCCAAGCTGCAAGTCGACGATCTGCACCTCTCGTACGGCGACAACGCGATCCTGAAAGGCGTCTCGATGCGCCTCGCGCAAGGCGAGGTCGTTTCGCTCCTCGGCCCATCGGGAAGCGGCAAGACGACGCTGCTGCGCGCCGTCGCCGGGCTCGAGGCACCGCACCGCGGCACGATCCGGATCGAGGGGCGGCCGGTGTTCGATCCGGCGGCGCGCCTCGAGTTGCCAGCCGAGAAGCGCAACCTCGGTCTCGTCTTCCAGTCGTACGCGCTCTGGCCGCACCGGACGGTGTTCGACAACGTCGCCTACGGCCTGAAGCTGCGCAAGATCAGCGGCGACGAAGCGCGCCCGCGGGTCGAGTCGGCGCTCTCCAACCTCGGCCTCGGCCACCTCGGCGCGCGCTTGCCGCACCAGCTCTCCGGCGGCCAGCAGCAACGCGTCGCGATCGCCCGCGCGCTGGTCTACAACCCGCCGGTCATCCTGATGGACGAGCCGCTTTCCAACCTCGACGCCAAGCTGCGCGAGGAAGCGCGGGCGTGGCTGCGCGAGCTGATTCTGAAGATGCGCCTCTCGGCGCTGGTCGTCACCCACGACCAGAACGAGGCGATGGCGATGTCCGACCGGATCCTGCTGCTCAACAACGGCGTCATCGAGCAGCAGGGAACGCCGCAGGAGCTGTACGGCCAGCCGGGGACGCTGTTCGTTGCCGACTTCATGGGTAGCAACAACCGCGTCGACGGCAAGATCGTCGAGCGCCGCGGCGACGCGGCGCTGCTCGCCGGCGAAGGCTGGCGACTCTGGGGCGAAGCGCGTGGCTCGGGCGCCGCGCCGGGAGCCGCTGCGACCGGGATGATCCGCCTCGAGCGCGTCCGTCTCGCCGAAGCGGCTGGCGACAACGTCGTCAGACTGCCGCTGGTGACGTCGATGTTTCTCGGCGATCGCTGGGAGTACCTGTTCCACCAGGGCGACCTGCGCCTCAGGGCGTACGGGGCACGCGCCTTGCTGCCGGGCGAGCAGTGGCTCGCGATCGCACCGGAGAGCTTCTGGATCTTCTGAGACCGTTCCCCGAACGCCCGACCGCTTCGCCGCGGCGCCAGCGCTCATGAGCGAGCGATACCGCCTCGACAAGTGGCTCTGGGCGGCTCGGTTCTACAAGACCCGCGCCCTGGCCGCCGAAGACATCGAGCGCGGCCGCGTCTCGATCAACGACCAGGTCGCCAAGGCGTCGCGCGAGCTACGCGAAGGCGACATCGTCGAGTTGCGGCGGGCGCGCGACGTCCGCACGTTCGTCGTCCGCGCCGTCAGCCGGCAGCGCGGGCCGGCGCCACAGGCGCAGGCGCTCTACGAGGAGACGCCGGAGAGCGTTGCGCGCCGCGAGGCCGAGGCCGCCCGGCGCAAGCTCCACCAAGAGCCTGCGCTCGCAATCGAGCAGGGACGGCCGACCAAGCGCGACCGGCGCCGGCTCGCCGACTGGGACCGCTGGAGCGCATCCGCAGACCCTGACTAGGGCGGCCAGAAACGCGAAAATCCCCTCTTGAAACCGAGGGGATGCGCCTCACGTCCTCTTGATGAACGCGAACGACCCCACCGCGGCCGAGGCCGCCAACGGCGCCGGAGCCGACAGCGCCGTCGAGCGAGACCCTGCCGCGCCGGCCCCGGCCGACCTCGAAGCGCGCCACGCCGAGCTCTCCGAGGCGTACCTGCGCGCCAAGGCGGAGACCGAAAACACTCGTCGCCGCGCCGATGAGGAAGTCGGCAAGGCACGCAAGTTCGCCGTCGAAAGCTTCGCCGAGAGCCTGCTGCCGGTGAAGGACAGTCTCGAGGCCGCGATCGCGATTCCGGCGGCGACGCCGGAGCAACTCCTCGAAGGCGTCCACGCGACGCTGCGCCAGCTGACGGCGGCGCTTGAGCGCAACAAGGTGATCGAGGTCAATCCGGCGCAGGGAGCCAGATTCGACCCGCACCGGCACCAGGCGATCAGCGTCGTTCCTGCCCCGCAGGAGCCCAACACGGTCGTCGCTGTGCTGCAGAAGGGCTATCTCATCGCCGACCGCGTGCTGCGGCCGGCGCTCGTCATCGTCAGCGCCGCCGAAGCCGCGGCCGCTTGAAACCGCAGCGCTCAGCCGCACCTCGGACCCAACTGAATCCATCTCTGGAGAACAACATGGCAAAGATCATCGGCATCGACCTCGGCACGACGAACTCGTGCGTCGCGATCATGGAAGGCAACACGACCAGGGTGATCGAGAACAGCGAAGGTGCCCGGACGACGCCCTCGATCGTCGCCTACCAGGACGGCGGCGAGATCCTCGTCGGCGCGTCCGCGAAGCGGCAGGCGGTCACGAACCCGAAGAACACGATCTACGCGGTGAAGCGCCTGATCGGCCGCAAGTTCACCGAGAAGGAAGTGCAGAAGGACATCGGCCTGATGCCGTACAAGATCGTCCCCGCCGACAACGGCGACGCCTGGGTCGAGGTGCGCGGCGAGAAGCTCGCGCCGCAGCAGATCTCAGCCGAGATCCTGAGGAAGATGAAGAAGACCGCCGAGGACTACCTCGGCGAGAAGGTGACCGATGCGGTCATCACCGTGCCCGCGTACTTCAACGACTCGCAACGCCAGGCAACCAAGGACGCCGGCCGGATCGCCGGCCTCGAGGTGAAGCGGATCATCAACGAGCCGACCGCGGCGGCGCTCGCGTTTGGCCTCGACAAGAGCGAGCGCGGCGACCGCAAGATCGCCGTCTACGACCTCGGCGGCGGCACGTTCGACATCTCGATCATCGAAATCGCCGACGTCGAAGGCGAGAAGCAGTTCGAGGTGCTGTCGACCAACGGCGACACCTTCCTTGGCGGCGAGGACTTCGACCAGCGGATCATCGACTACATCATTTCCGAGTTCAAGAAGGACCAGGGCGTCGATCTCTCGAAGGACGTCCTCGCGCTGCAGCGCCTGAAGGAAGCCGCCGAGAAGGCGAAGATCGAGCTCTCCAACTCGACCCAGACCGACATCAACCTGCCGTACGTCACCGCCGACGCGTCGGGCCCGAAACACCTCAATATCAAGCTCACGCGGGCCAAGCTCGAAGCGCTCGTCGACGACCTGATCGAGCGCACGATCGCGCCGTGCCGCACGGCGATCAAGGACGCCGGCGTCTCGGTCGGCGAGATCAACGACGTCATCCTCGTCGGCGGCATGACGCGGATGCCGAAGGTGCAGGAGAAGGTCAAGGAGTTCTTCGGCCGCGAGCCGCGAAAGGACGTCAACCCGGACGAAGCGGTCGCTGTCGGCGCCGCGATCCAGGGCCAGGTGCTCACCGGCGACCGCAAGGACGTGCTGCTCCTCGACGTCACGCCGCTCTCGCTCGGCATCGAGACGCTCGGCGGCGTGATGACGAAGATGATCCAGAAGAACACGACCATCCCGACCAAGTTCGCGCAGACGTTCTCGACCGCCGACGACAACCAGCCGGCGGTGACGATCAAGGTCTACCAGGGCGAGCGCGACATGGCGTCGGGCAACAAGTCGCTCGGCGAGTTCAATCTCGAGGGCATCGCCCCGGCGCCGCGCGGCATGCCGCAGATCGAGGTCACGTTCGACATCGACGCCAACGGCATCCTGCACGTCAGCGCCAAGGACAAGGCGACCGGCAAGGAGAACAAGATCACCATCAAGGCGAACTCGGGTCTGACCGAGGCCGAGATCCAGCAGATGGTGAAGGACGCCGAGCTGAACGCCGCCGACGACAAGAAGAAGCTCGAGGTCGTGCAGGCGAGGAACGCCGCCGATGCGATGATCCACAGCGTCAGGAAGAGCCTCGCCGAGCACGGCGAGAAGCTCGACGCCGGCGAAAAGGAAAAAATCGAGACCGCGCTCAAGGACGTCGAGGAATCGCTCAAGTCCGACGACAAGGCGACGATAGAGGCGAAGACCGAGACGCTGCTGAAGGCGAGCCAGAAGCTCGGCGAGAAGGTCTATGCGGAATCGGCGGCGGCGCAGCAGGCGGCAGCAGGCGGCGCGGCGGGCGCCGGCGGCGGCCAGCAGCCGGAGACGCAATCGGCGCACAACGACGAGGACGTCGTCGACGCCGAGTTCAAGGAAGTCAAGAAAGGCTAGTGCGACGGCTGCGCCGACGTACTGACTCGCCGCGTTCGAGGGAGCAGGCTTCGCCTGTCCCTCAACGCGGCGTTTGCGCATGAAGAGAAGAACCGAGGGAGCGGACGAATTCCATGGCCAAACGCGACTACTACGAGGTGCTCGGCGTCGCCAAGAACGCTTCCGAAGAGGAGATCAAGAAGGCGTATCGCAAGCTCGCGATGAAGCACCACCCTGACCGCAACCAGGGAGCCGCGTCGAAGAACTCCGAAGAGTCGTTCAAGGAGGCGAAGGAAGCCTACGAGATGCTCTCCGAGCCGCAGAAGCGCGCCGCGTACGACCAGTTTGGCCACGCCGGCGTCGACCCCAACCTCGGGCGCGGCGGCGCCGAGGGGTTCGGCGGCTTCGCCGAGGCGTTCGGCGACATCTTCGGCGACATCTTCGGCAATGCCCGCGGTCGTGCCGGGGGCGGGCCGCAGGTCTATCGCGGCAGCGACCTCAGCTACGCGATGGAGATCACGCTCGAGGAAGCCGCGCACGGCAAGGACACGCAGATCCGCATCCCCTCGTACGAGACGTGCGAGACGTGCAAGGGCAACGGCGCCAAGCCGGGGACGAGCCCGATCAACTGCACGACGTGCCACGGCTCGGGAACGGTGCAGATGCGCCAGGGGTTCTTCAGCATCCAGCAAAGCTGCCCGACGTGCCACGGCAGTGGCAAGATCATCCCGGAGCCATGCCTGACCTGCCATGGCCAAGGTCGGATCAAGAAGAACAAGACGCTCGAGGTCAAGATCCCGGGCGGCATCAACGAAGGCATGCGGATCCGCTCGAGCGGCAACGGCGAGCCGGGGCCGAACGGCGGCCCGAACGGCGATCTCTACATCGAGATCAGGATCAAGCCGCACGACATCTTCGAGCGCGACGGTGACGACCTGCATTGCACCGTGCCGGTCGGAATGACGACGGCGGCGCTTGGCGGCAACGTCGAGGTGCCGACCCTCGGCGGCAAGGCCGAGATCGATCTCCCCGAGGGGACGCAGCACGCGAAGACGTTCCGGCTGCGCGGCAAGGGAATCAAGGGCGTTCGCTCGAGCTATCCCGGCGACCTCTACTGCCACATCAGCATCGAGACGCCAATCAAGCTAACCGAGCACCAGCGCAAGCTCCTGAAGGAGCTCGACGAGTCGTTCCGCAAGGCCGGCGACCGTCATTCGCCGAACGCGAAGACATGGAGCGACCGGGTAAAGGATTTGTTCAAGGCGTGAAACACCTTGGACAGACCTTCGGTTTCAGGATTGCACCCGCTCCCGCTTCGCTGCCCTACCGCCGGGCGGGAGGGCGGACGCCTGCGGTATCCCTCTAGCTGAAGAGCTCCTGCTGGCCCGCGGTGCTTGGCGGCAGGGGCTTTCGGAACTGCGAGAGATCCAGCGGGCGACGCTCGCGATCGAGGCCGAATCGGCGCCTCGCCTTGGCGAGACGCTGCCCGATCAGGTCGGCCCAGATGCCCTGCCCCCGCATCCTCGTGCCGAAGCTCGCGTCGTAGTCCTTGCCGCCGCGCATCTCGCGCACGCGCGCCATGACGCGCGCGGCGCGGTCGGGAAAGTGCTCGTCGAGCCAGCGCTGGAAGAGCGGATTCACCTCCCACGGCAACCTGAGGACGATCCCGAACGCGGCGCTCGCTCCGGCCGACGCGGCGGTCTCGAGGATGCGCTCGATCTCGGGCTCGTTGATGAACGGGATGATCGGAGAGACGCTGACGCCGACCGGAACGCCGGCGCGCGCCAACGTCTCGATCGTGCGGATGCGTCGGTGCGGCGCTGCGGCGCGCGGCTCGAGGATGCGAGCGAGCGAAGGATCGAGCGATGTCACCGAGACGTAGACGGCGACGAGGCCCCGCGCGGCCATCGGCGCGACGAGGTCGAGGTCGCGCTCGACTCCGGACGACTTCGTGACCACCGAGAACGGGTGCGAGCACTCGGCCAGCACTTCGATCACCGAGCGCGTGATGCGGAGTCTGCGCTCGACCGGCTGGTAGGCGTCGGTGGCCGAGCCGATGTTGATCGGCGAAGCGACATACGCGCGCGCCGCGAGTGCTTCGCGCAGCCGCTCTGCGGCGTTGACCTTGGCGATGATCTTGGTCTCGAAGTCGACCCCGGGCGAAAGCCCGAGGTAGCTGTGGGTCGGGCGCGCGAAGCAGTAGATGCAGCCGTGCTCGCAGCCGCGGTACGGATTGACCGACAGGTCGAAATCGAGATCGGGCGAATCGTTCTTTGCGACGATCGACTTGACGCGCTCCTCGATCACCGTCGTCTCGGGGCCGAGGCGCTCTTCGCTCGCCTCCTGGTCGAGCGTTCCCCAGCCGTCGTCGTAGCTTTCGCCGGTCTGGCGAGCGTAGCGATGCTCGATCGCCCACACGGTGCCGCGTCCCTTCGTCGGCGTTCGGGCTGCGGTCTCGGGTCGAGGCCGCTCGTCGCGGCCGATCGCGCGCTGTCCCTTCGGTGGCGTCGCCATACTGTGAATATATACAGTTATGGAGAAGCGCACCAGCGGTTCCCCTTTCCCTCGTGACGACCGGCGCTTCCTCGACAATCCCCCTGGTGGCTTCCAGTGCAGCGAGCGTCGCGACCGCCAGACCCCCGGAGACCACGGCTTGCCAGCAGTGAACAGAGATCCGGTGTGCGGGATGACGGTGACCACGGAGTCGCCGCACATGCTTGTCGTCGACGGCGAGCCGATCTACTTCTGCTGCGATGGCTGCCAAGCGAAGTTCGCGGCGGCGCCCGAGCAGTATCTGGCGCCGCCCTCGCGGCCCGCGAGCCTCCACGCGCCAGCGATCGCGCACGGACATCCGGGCCGACATCAAGAGGCGGCGGGCTCGCAACGCGGCGCTCTGCATGCCGAGCACGAAGCGCCCGCGCACACAGCGCCGCCGATCGCGGAGAAGCCGCCTCCCGGTACGCCCTACACGTGTCCGATGCATCCCGAAGTGCGCCGGGACCAACCCGGTGCCTGCCCGAAGTGCGGGATGGCGCTGGAGCCGGAGTTGCCGACCGTCGACGGCGACGAGAACCCCGAGCTGATCGACTTCAGACGCCGCTTCTGGTCGACGCTGCCGCTCACGGTCGCGGTCCTCCTGCTGACGATGGCGGGCCATCGCGTGCAACTCGTCGCAACCGCGATGCAGAGCTGGGTCGAGCTCGCGCTCTCGGCGCCGGTCGTCCTCTGGGCGGGCTGGCCTTTTCTCGTCCGCGGCGTCCGGTCGGTCCGCGATCGAAGCCCGAACATGTGGACGCTGATCGGCCTCGGCGTCTCGACCGCGTTCGTGTACAGCACGGTCGCGACGGTCGCTCCCGGCGTCTTTCCGGCATCGTTCCTGGAGATGGGACGCGTCGGTGTGTACTTCGAGGCCGCCGCCGTCATCGTCTCGCTCACGCTCCTCGGACAGGTCCTAGAGCTCAAGGCCCGTTCGGCGACGTCGGCGGCGATCCGTTCGCTGCTCGCCCTGGCGCCGCCGCTGGCGCGGCGCATCGGCCGCGATGGCAGCGAGGAGGACGTCCCGCTCGCGCAAGTGCACGTCGGCGACCGGCTGCGCGTGCGCCCGGGCGAGCAGGTGCCGGTCGACGGGCCTGTCGTCGACGGCATCAGCGCGGTCGACGAATCGATGCTCACCGGCGAGCCGATTCCGGTCGCCAAGCGCGCCGGCGACAAGCTGATCGGCGGCACTCTGAACACGAGCGGTGCGCTGGTGATGCTCGCCGAGTCGATCGGCTCGCGGACGGTGCTGGCGCAGATCGTCCAGATGGTCGCCCAGGCACAGCGCAGCAAGGCGCCGATGCAACGCATGGCCGATCGAGTCGCCGGCGTCTTCGTCGTCGGCGTCGCCGTCGCTGCCGTCCTCACCTTCTTCGGCTGGGGAATGCTCGGCCCGCAGCCGAGCTGGGCCTACGGGCTCATCAACGCGGTTGCCGTGCTGATCATCGCCTGCCCGTGCGCGCTCGGCCTGGCGACGCCGATGTCGATCATGGTCGCGACCGGCAGGGCGGCGACGCAAGGCATCCTGTTCCGCGACGCCGCGGCGATCGAACGGCTGCGCGACGTCGACACCCTGATCGTCGACAAGACCGGAACGCTCACCCAAGGCAAGCCCACGGTCGAGAGCGTCGTCGCCGTGCCCGGCTATGCCGAAGACGAGGTGCTGCGGCTTGCCGCCAGCGTCGACCAGGGCAGCGAGCATCCGCTCGCCGACGCGATCGTGCGCGCGGCCCGCGAGCGCGGCCTCCTGCTCGAGGCGCCGCAAGGATTCGAGTCGAACAGCGGCATCGGCGTCCGCGCCCGTCTCGCCGGCCGCCCCGTCGCGCTCGGCAACGCGGCACTGATGAGCGAGATCGGCGTTCGCCTGCAGTCGCTGGCCGAGCCCGCGGAGGCGTTGCGCGCCGGCGGCGCCAGCGTGCTGCACTTGGCCGTCGGGGGCAAGCTGGTCGGCCTGATCGCGGTGACCGACCAGATCAAGGAAACGACCGCGGAGGCCATCGCTGCGCTGCGATCGTCGGGCATCCGCATCGTCATGGCGACCGGCGACGGCGTCGTGACCGCCCGCAACGTCGCCGACCGTCTCCACATCGACGACGTCCGCGGCGAGCTGCGCCCGGCCGACAAGTTGGCCCTCGTCGCCAACCTGCAGCGCGAAGCGCGCTGCGTGGCAATGGCTGGCGACGGCATCAACGACGCCCCCGCGCTCGCCCAGGCCGATGTCGGCATCGCGATGGGCACCGGCACCGATGTCGCCGTGCAGAGCGCAAAGATCACTCTCGTCAAGGGCGACCTGCGCGGCATCGTCCGGGCGCGCAGGATCTCAGAGGAGACGATCGCGAACATGAAGCAGAACCTTGCCTTCGCGTTCGTCTACAACGCGCTCGGCATTCCACTCGCGGCCGGAGTGCTGTATCCCCTCACGGGGTGGCTTCTTTCGCCGATGGTCGCGGCGCTGGCGATGAGCCTGAGCTCGGCCTCGGTGATCGCCAACGCGCTTCGATTGCGCGAGCCGAACGGATAGGGACACGGAGCCGGGCAGGTCGGCGCCGTCCGATCGACTGCCTCGACATCGGCCGCAGTTGACAACGCTCCTTCGCGATTTCCTACGTGGCCTGCCGCCGCTGCCCGACCGACTCGCCACGGCTGGACTTCTAAGCTGCGAAACAGCTGGCCCTCGAGCCGGCATTTCGCTCTCAGGGCCACGGGCCCGCAACGCTGAAGGACATCCTCGTGAACCTTTCCAAGACTCTCAGCTCCGCAGCGGCGGCGGCGGCGATCGTCACCGGCGTCGGTTTCGCCTATGCGCAAACCAGCAACGACACGAGTTCGTCGCCGAGCACGCCGAGTGCGACCGCACCGGCTGCCGACACGTCGACGACTCCGTCGTCATCGTCGACCATGCCGGCGACGACGAACACGCCGTCGAGCTCGACGACGACGTCTGCGCCTTCGACCGACACCTCGACGGCCCCGTCCGCCGATCTGCAACCGAAGGCCGACCGCAACTGATGAGAGGTTGACCCCGCGGGCGCGCGCGAAGCAGGCGCGCCTCGCGGACGTCCACGACGGCAATGGATCCGGCTTCAGAACCGCGCGCCGATCGGTCCGAGCTGCTGGCCGGAATCAAGCAAGGTGTCTTGCTTGCCACGGCGATCCTCGTTCTGACTCTGCCTCCGCCGGGCCGGTCGATTGGTCGTCAACTTGTCCCCGTTGGCGTCGCCGCAGTTCGGGAGCGCGGCTTCCGCCCGGCCGACTTTGGCTCGCATCCGGCCTCGGCCGATGCCCGCTTCGTCGCCGACTGGGTCGCCGATTCGGGCAACAACCGAGGCCTTCCCTTCATCATCCTCGATAAGCGCGACGCGCGCGTGTTCGTCTTCGCGGCCGGCGGCCGGCTGATCGACACGAGCCCGGTGCTGCTCGGCGCGGCTCCCGGTGACGACTCGGTATCCGGCATCGGCACGCGTCCGATGGCACAGGTTCGCCCCGAGGAGAAGACCACCCCGGCCGGACGCTTTGTCGCCGCCGCGGGCCAGAATGCGGCGCACGAAGATGTCGTCTGGGTCGACTACGCCGATGCGGTGTCGATGCATCGTGTCCGGCCCGTCGATCCGAAGGAGCGCCGGCTCGAGCGTCTGGCATCGCCCGATCCGGCCGAACGCCGGATTTCCTATGGCTGCATCAATGTCCCGGTGGCGTTCTTCGAAGCGGTCGTGTGGCCACTTCTGACGACGAGCCGCGCGGTCGTCTACGTCCTTCCTGAAGTCCACGACGTCCATCAAGTGTTTGCCGGTGCCTACAGCGCCGGCACGAAGACGGCGCGACACGACGCCGACGTTGCGCGCCTGTGACGTCTTCCCGAGCGCAGCGCCCGGGTTTGATCGCGTCTGCGGACCTGCGGCGAGAATCCTCTTCGTTCCGGCCGCACTCGGGCGGCCCGGTCCGGCGGAAGCCTCGGCTCACCGCAGGCCACGGGGAGGTAGATCGGCATGTCGGGTTGGCTCCGGCGGCTGCTTGTCGCGGCCGGTGGGTTGGCATGTGCCACGCTGTGCAGCGCGGCACCCGATTTCGCGACCGAGCTCGCTTCCGACGACGCCCGCTACGCCGCCGACTGGATTCTCGGCGCTGCCGATCACGAAGGTCGGCCCTTCGCCGTGGTCGACAAGAAGGCGGCGCGAATCTATGTCTTCGATTCCGCGGGGCATCTGATCGGTGCGTCTTCCGCGTTGCTCGGCGCTGGTCTTGGCGATCTCTCGGTGCCCGACATCGCCAGCCGCAGCGTCCGCAGCCTGAGCGTTGCCGAGCGCACCACGCCGGCAGGTCGCTTCGACTCCGTGCCGGGGCACAACGACAAGGGCGAAGCCATCGTCTGGATCGACTACGACGCCGCAGTCGCGATCCATCGGCTGCGGCCGAGCCCGGCTTCAGAGCGGCGCGCCGAACGCCTCGCGTCGCCGTCGGCCGCCGACAAACGAATCTCGTTCGGCTGCATCGTCGTGCCGGTCGCCTTCTACGAGTCGATCGTCGCGCCGACCCTCGGCCGCCAGCGCGGTGTCGTCTACGTGCTCCCCGAGATACAGCCGGTGCGGGCGATGTTCGACGCTGTCGCCTCGGGCCTTGGGGTGGACTAGGACCCGGAGAAGGCTGCCGCTTGAGCGCGCTCAAACGGCACCCGGCTCTAGACGTCTTCGCCATGCATCGCGAGAACGGGTACGTCGATAAACTTCAGATCGTCGTAGAACTCAGTCTCGGAAAGCACGCGGATGCAGTCGTACTGTGCCTGGATGCTCCGTGACGACCCGTCCCTCGCCGAATTGGCGGAGGGTGCCCGATCGAACTGTGCGTTCATACTCGCGGCTCCACTACGGGGAGACGGACATGGATGTGAAAGACGTTGCCACGATCCACGAGGGCACGCTCGAGCCAGCGATTGCGCTGACAGCAAGGCAGCTCCGGCAAGCCGACCAGATCGTCTCTTCTCACACCCGACTGCCTGATGAGCAGCACACGATCCTCGTGGCGGCGGTTCTGCAAGCGCTCGCAACCAACTTCCATGCGCTGCATACCGGCGGCTGAACCGGCGCTCGTTGCGCGCTGCTGCTTCCTTCGGTTGTGAACTGGAACTTACGACAGGCGGATTCCACCAGTCAACGCAACGGTATGGCTGAGCATCTCAGCCGGCAACATCAGCTCCTTCCCAGTGACCAGGCACGGCGCGATCCTCGGCGGATGCCAGGGGCGTTCGCTGATCGACACGGCACTGGCAATCTGCCCGCGGATCTCGGTCTTCTCCGTGTGATGCCGCGACCGACGGACACGCGCGGGCGCTGGGGCGCACGCAAAGTGCGACGCTGATACTGACTGCACGGGGTCGCCTCAGGCGCTCTGATCACGCCGCGGCGGTCGCTACGTTTGCGATCATCATCGCGCCGATGGAAGCTCGCGGATCTTCCGGCCACCGCAATCTGTGCTGGCGAATGCTGGCGTTGCTGGTCGTCTGCCGCGCCAGCCTGGGCGTGCAGTTCCAGACTCTGGCCTCGACCGCCGACCCGCTCGTGGCACGGTTCGGCATCGGCTACGCGCAAATCGGCACGCTGATCGCGCTGTTCATGTTGCCGGGACTCTTCTTGTCGCTGCCGGCAGGTACGGCGGGACGCTATGCCTCCGATCGGCGCTTGGTGAGCCTCGGGCTGGCGCTGGTGGCGTTGGGCGGGCTTGTTGCC
>DATAYY010000021.1:0-3372 GCA_036272325.1 Caldimonas sp.
CGTGGCCGTCGATCGGGCCGACGTAGTTGAAGCCGAACTCCTCGAAGATCGTTCCCGGGACGACCATCCCCTTGGCGTGCTCCTCGAAGCGCTTGGCGAGCTCGAACAGGGGCGGCGCGTTCTTCAGCACCGTCTTGGCGGTATCGCGCGCGGCGGCGTAGAACTTGCCGCTCATGAGCCGGGCGAGGTAGCGGTTGAGCGCACCAACCGGCGGCGAGATCGACATGTCGTTGTCGTTCAGCACCACCAGCAGGTCGGCCTGCTGTCCATCCTTGGTTTCGCCGGCGTTGTTGAGCGCCTCGAAGGCCATGCCGGCGCTCATTGCGCCGTCGCCGATGATCGCGACGCACTTGCGGCTCTCGCCCTTCATCCGCGCCGCAACGGCCATTCCGAGCGCGGCCGAGATCGAGGTCGACGAGTGGGCGGTGCCGAAGGTGTCGTACTCGCTCTCCTCGCGGCGCGGGAAGCCAGAGATGCCGCCGAGCTGGCGGAGCGTCGCCATCCGATCCTTGCGGCCGGTGATCGTCTTGTGCGGGTAGGTCTGGTGACCGACGTCCCAGACCAGCCGGTCGTGCGGCGTGTTGAAGACATGGTGCAGCGCGATCGTCAGCTCGACGGTGCCGAGGTTCGATGAGAAATGGCCGCCGGTCTGCGACACCGTCTGAACGACGAACTCGCGCAGCTCGTTCGCGAGCACCTTCAGCTCGAGGCGAGACAGCCGGCGGACGTCGGCCGGGGTGTGGATCGTGTCGAGGAGTTTGGTCATCGGAAATCAGGAATCGCGGGCAACGACGCGGTCGGCGAGCTCGCGCAGCTGTTCGGTATCGGCGATGCCGCTGCCGTCGAGCGCCGCATGCGCCCCGCGTCGCAGCGTCTCGGCGTGGGCGTGTGCGGCGTCGAGGCCGAGCACGGTGACGTAGGTCGGCTTGTTGTGGTGTAGGTCCTTGCCGGCGGTCTTGCCGAGCGTCGCCGAGGCCTGGGTGACGTCGAGAATGTCGTCGACGACCTGGAACGCGAGGCCGACAGCGTCACCGTACTCGCTCAGCGCGCGCCACTCGCTCTCGCTCGTCCGCCCGCAGGCGGCGCCCATCAGGACGCTCGCGCGCAGCAGCGCACCGGTCTTTCTGCGGTGCATGTCGGAGAGAGCACGCTCGTCGAGCTGGCAGCCGACGCTGGCGAGATCGATCGCCTGCCCGCCGGCCATGCCGGCGCCCCCGGCGGCACGCGCGAGCAGGGCGCAGAGCCGCGCCTGCAGCGCCGGCGCGACGCTGCCGTCGCCAGGAGTCAGGACCTCGAAGGCGAGCGCCTGCATGGCGTCGCCGGCGAGCATCGCCTGGGCGACGCCGTAACGGACGTGCACGGTCGGCTTGCCGCGCCGCAGGACGTCGTCGTCCATGCATGGCAGGTCGTCGTGGACGAGCGAATACGCGTGGATCAGCTCGACCGCACAGGCGGCGCGCAGGGCGCCCGCGCGCGCGCCATGGACGGCATCGGCGGCGGCGAGGACGAGCAGCGGCCGCAGGCGCTTGCCGCCGTCGAGGACGGCGTAGCGCATCGCTTCGCCGAGGCCGGCCGGCGCGTCGGCGGGAACGAACGCGTCGAGCGTCGACTCGACCGCATCGAGCTCGGCGAGCGACCAGGTGTCGAAGGCGTCGCGCTTCATCAGGCAGACCAGGGCCTGAGCTGGCCATCCTCGAGGATCTTCACCTGCTGCTCGACCGTCTCGAGCCGGGAGCGACAGTACCGGAGCAGCTCGGTACCGCGACGATAGCCCGCCAACAAGCCTTCGAGCGGGAGCTGGCCGCCCTCCATCGAGGCAACCAGCGACTCGAGCTCACGCAGCGCCACTTCGTAGCTGGCAGGCTCCGCCGATGCGGAAGGGCTGGAATCGGTCGTCATTCATTCTCGGAAAAGGGCAATTGTAGTCAGCCGCCCCGGCAAGACGGGAGTCGGCAGCGGGGGTGCGGACGCCGGCGCCGATGGCCGGGAACTCAGGGTCGCGACAGGGGTCTGCAAACGGGCCGCTGGGTACAATCCGCAGCCCTTCAGCCGACGCGGCAGCGACCGCCGCGATCCCACAGGCCCGCGTTGTCAAACGCCAATGGAGGTCCTCCCACGTATGTCCGACCTGCGCATCACTCCGGCAGTGCTCGCCCCGGCTCAGTCGCCGCTGCCGGTCTCCAGCTACTTCGACCGGGCGCTGTACCAGCGTGAAGGCGAGCGGCTGTTCGCGCGCAGCCCGCGCTACATCGGCCACGCGCTCGCCGTTCCGGAGCCCGGCGACCACTATGCGCTGCCGGGAGAAGGCGAAGGGCGGGCCCTGATCCGGACGCACGACGGGCTGCAGCTCGTCTCGAACGTCTGCCGGCACCGCCAGGCGGTGATGTTGCGCGGCCGCGGCAACACCGGAGCCAACATCGTCTGCCCGTTGCACCGCTGGACCTACGACCTCGGCGGCCAGCTGATCGGTGCGCCGCATTTCGCCGACGATCCTTGCCGCGACCTCGCGAACTACCCGGTCCAGACCTGGAACGGCATGGTCTTCGACGCCACCGGCACTGGCCAGCAGCGACGCGACGTCGCCGCCGAACTCGCGGGCATCGGCCCGGCCAAGGAGCTCGACTTCACCGGCTACGTCTTCGACAGCGTCCATCTCCACGAGTGCGACTACAACTGGAAGACCTTCATCGAGGTCTACCTTGAGGACTACCACGTCGCGCCGTTCCACCCGGGCCTCGGCCAGTTCGTGACCTGCGAGGACCTGCGCTGGGAGTTCGGCCCGCACCATTCGGTACAGACCGTCGGCGCCAAGAACGAGCTCGCCAAGCCGGGCTCGGCCGCCTACCGCAAGTGGCACGACGCCGTGCTCGCCTACCGCGAAGGCCGCTTCGACGACCCGGTCCCGCGCCACGGCGCGATCTGGCTGACGTACTACCCGGCGACGATGGTCGAGTGGTATCCGCACGTGCTCGTCGTCTCGACGCTGGTCCCCAAGGGCCCGCAGAAGACGCTCAACGTGGTCGAGTTCTACTACCCCGAGGACATCCACGCCTTCGAGCGCGAGTTCGTCGAGGCCGAGCAGGCGGCGTACTGGGAGACCTGCGCCGAGGACGACGAGATCGCGCTGCGCATGGACGCCGGCCGGCGCGCCCTCAGCGAACGCGGCGACGACGATGCCGGCCCGTACCAGAGCCCGATGGAAGACGGCATGCAGCAGTTCCACGAGTGGTACCAGAAGGCGATGCGCTGAAGCGGCCCGACATGGCCGGATTCACGACCCTCATCAGCGCGGCAGAGCTGCTCGATCTGTCGAGCAACGGGCCGAAGCCGGTCGTGATCGACACCAGCTTCGATCTCGCCCAACCCGACTCG